>NZ_JBOFBG010000009.1:0-203939 GCF_051594305.1 Paenibacillus sp. IHBB 3054
ATTCTGTACAACTAAATAAGAGGATTTTGGCATGCTGTAGGCGTTAATTGTATTCCGTACAGCTATAAATGAGGATTTGCGTCTGTAACGGCCTTTCTTGCGATTATAATTGCTGGAAGTGCAACTAAACCGTGACAAGAGGTGATTTCTGCCTATTTAGTTGTACGAAGTACAATTATGGGTCCAGAGTCTAAGCTGAACCCCGGTCGCAGCAGTCAGCACCAACCCGGAAAGCAGCCGCAATAACCAGTGCCAACTGGCCCGCACCGCGGGGGCAACGCAGTGCAATAAAAAAACACCCTGTAGGTTAAATAGGGTTTTGAAACGAATTATTTCTGTTTCAAAACCCTATTTGCTTTGTCAAATTTATTGTGAACCTGTTTTAAAATCATACTATATTCCCTCCAGTCGTGTATTGGTTATTTAATCAATTATTTTGACAATGTTGAAATAGAAACAAAAATATACTATATTATATTGTTAATGCACTGAGCGGGTGGGAGGACAGGCCATGAACAAAGAAGAACAGGTCATAATGGGCTTCAGGGACGTATATAACAAGATGGTTTGGCTTAATAAGGATAAGATGGAGGACAGTCTTAAGGGTTATAAGTCTTCTGAAGTACATTGCATCGAATACATTGAAAGAAATGTAGATTCCAACGTAACAAAACTTGCGGAGTCCTTTTATATGACCCGCGGTGCCATAAGTAAAATGACTAAGAAGCTCATAAAAAAAGGCCTTATCGAAAGCTACCAGAAGCAGGATAACAAGAAAGAAATCTATTTTAGGCTTACTGAGCAAGGGAAAGTAATTTATAAAATCCATGAGGACCTGCACAAAGAGTTTCAAGAGCGGGATAAAGCCGTATTTGAGCAGGTAACCGAGGAACAATTCGACAGCATGCTTAGCTTCGTGGAAAAGTATAGTAGGCATTTGGATGCAGAAATAAAAAAACTGGGTATAGATTGTAAGTCGGAATAACTTTGAATAATGAAAATGAAACCACAGGCAGCCGGGCTCTATTGAGAAAGGGCTGCCTTTTTTTGCTGTTTAATTTGTTGACAAGGAAACAAAACGGGGATATTATTTTGTTGACGAGGAAACGAAATAACAGCTTTTGAGGAGAGAATTTAATGTCCATATTTAGATCACACAATGAACAGAACACAGAACAAACCGTAGATAAACACGCTTTAATATTCGGTCTTATCTCTGTGTTTCTTTGCGGAATAGGCTTCAGCATCATAATGCCTGTCGTCCCATTCTTAGTGCAGCCTTATACAAGCAATCCGGGAGAGCAAGCTATAGTTGTTACGCTGCTGACCTCTGTTTATGCCCTCTGTGTGTTTTTTGCGGCCCCCGTACTTGGGGCTTTGAGCGACAAATATGGCCGTCGTCCATTGCTCTTAGTATGCCTTTTGGGTTCCGCAATCGGGTACTTCATTTTTGGCATAGGCGGAGCTCTATGGGTACTATTTGCCGGGCGCATAATAGAAGGTATAACAGGCGGGAGCATAAGCACGATTTTCGCATATTTTGCAGACATCATTCCTCCAGAGCAGAGAACCAAATACTTTGGATGGGTAAGTGCGGTTGTAGGTGTAGGCACCGTTATTGGCCCAACTCTAGGCGGATTACTTGCCAAGTTTGGTTATGCTGTACCCATGTATTTTGGAGCAATAATAACTTTATTGAATGTTGTTTATGGATTCTTTTTTATGCCTGAGAGCCTTGGCAAGAATAATAGACTGAAAGAGATTACCTTTGTTAGACTGAATCCATTTACACAGCTTGCTAACCTGCTTTCCACGAAAAACTTAAAAAGGCTACTTGTCTCGGCGTTCTTACTTTGGATACCCAACGGATCTTTACAGGCAGTTTTATCCCAATTTACAATGGATACTTTCAGTTGGAAGCCTGCACTAATCGGACTTGTGTTTTCAATTATGGGCGCTCAAGACATCATTTCACAAGGGTTCATAATGCCAAAGCTTTTGACAAAACTTAGTGATACACAGATAGCAGTTCTTGGAATGATTTCAGAGATTGTAGGCTACAGTTTTATTGCGCTATCTGCTTTGTTCTCACTCTATCCTCTTTTTATCGCTGGCATGTTTATATTTGGTTTCGGTGATTCGATCTTTGGGCCTTCATTTAATGGGATGCTCTCCAAGTCTGCCGATTCTAGTGAACAAGGAAGGATTCAAGGGGGGAGCCAATCTATTCAGGCTTTAGCAAGAATGATTGGGCCTGTCATTGGAGGTCAAATCTATGTATTACTTGGTCATGCCGCACCCGCTTTTATGGGTATGATCCTTATAGCAGCGGCAATACCAGTTTTATATAAGAGAACGCAGGTGAATATGTGAAAAAATATATAATAGGGTTTCAGAACTCAGGGACAAGTTCTGAAACCCTATTGGTCTACAGTCTGAAACACCCTGCACGTTAAGGGTGTTTTTCTTATTTTGGCGCTCAGGCAAGCCCGGCAGTTTGAGTATACGCCGTCTGTTAAGTCTCGATCAGCAACAGGATGATCGAGGACAGCGACAGGCACACGCTGACCAGATAAAGCACGGCAACAACCTGCTTCTGGTTAAGACCGGCCTTGAGCAGGCGGTAATGCACCTGGGTGGCGTCGGCCTGATAGATCGATTTGCCTTGGATGAAGCGTTTGACGACGACAAAGATATTATCGAAAATCGGCACGCCAAGCGCTAAAATCGGGATGAACAACGACAGTACCGTTGCCTGCTTGAACGCGCCGTCCAGCGCAATCACGGCCAGAATGAAGCCGAGGAAGGTGGCGCCTGCGTCGCCCATGAAGATTTTGGCTGGTGCCTTGTTGTAGCGCAGATAGGCAAGTGTAACTCCGACGAGAGCAATAGCCATGATTGCGGAAGTAGATTGCCCTTTGGTCACAGCGACAATAAACAGGGTGACTGCCGAAATGGCCGTGAGTCCCCCGGCTAATCCGTCCATGCCGTCAGAGAAGTTAATGACTGTAGTTACGCCGAAGATCCAGATGATCGTCAGCACGAACTGCAGAATAACCGGCAGGGAGATGTAATCCCCGGAGAACGGATTAATGAACCCGGTAAAGGCATTACCCGAGAGAAAAACAAGGATCGCCGCTGCAATCTGTACGATAAACTTGGGCAGTGCCGGGAAATCCTTGCCCTTGGTTTTGTACCAGTCATCAATGGTGCCTATAGTCAGTAGCAGCACACCGCCGATGAACAGGGCTAGTGTCTCCAATGAGAAGTCACGGGCAAACAGCAGATATGTAATGAAAAATCCGATAAATATGGCATAGCTGGCTGTCAGAGGGATGGGCTCCCTATGTATTTTGCGTTCGACATCCTGACGGGGCTTGTCCACAAAATCAAGCCGAAAAGCCAGTTTGCTAAGCGGAGGAATCAGCCAATAGACGATGAAAAATGACACCAGAAACGATAAAACGTATAAAATGACAATCACCACCGTTGATTTTTTTAAGCAGGTCTGTCTAAATTATATCGCAGAAGCAGATCGTTTGTCGACGAAACATAAAACAGGAGGGGAATTATGAAATACGAGGTTATTTTATTTGATGCCGATGATACGCTGTTTGACTATGGAATGGCGGAAGGACAGGCTTTTCTAAATGTGTTTGCCCATTTCGGGCTGCCGACGGGGGCGGAGGAATATGCGGCCAGCTACCGCGAAATCAATCAGGCGCTGTGGAAGGATCTGGAGCAGGGGCGGATTACCTCGGCGGCGCTCAGGGTGGAACGGTTCAACCGGTTGTTTGCGCACCACAAGCTCGAATACAGTCCGGAGGCCTTCAGCGAAGTCTACTTGCGCTTTTTGGGTGAGGGGACCTATTTGATTCAGGGGGCGGTGGAACTGTGCGGCGAGCTTACCGGCTGCAGACTTGCGATTATCACGAATGGAATCAAAGATGTGCAGTTGTCCAGAATTCAAGGTTCGCCACTCTGCAATACGTTTGAGCAGATTATTATTTCCGAGGAGGCAGGCTCGCAGAAGCCGGAGCCCGGGATTTTCGATTATGCTTTTGCCAAACTTGGGATTACGGATAAAAGCAAAGTATTGATTGTGGGCGATTCTTTGACATCGGATATCCAGGGCGGGATGAATTACGGGATCGACACCTGCTGGTTCAATCCGTTGGAGAAAGCCAATGAAGCGGGGATTAAGCCTACATATGAAATCCGGGATCTGTCCGAGCTTCTTGGAATTATCGCCTGAAGTTGGAGACTTAGCAGGTTGAAAAGCTCTCCCGGTGTTAAATAGTATTAAGACGCAAAATTCAATTCCACATCATTCTAATATACGGGAGAGGATTGCTATGAATAAAAAATGGCTGATTGCCACAATTGTAGCCGGCATGGCCGTAACCGGTTCTGCTGGCGTATACGCAGGAAGTAAATTGCAGCAGATCAAGGCTTACTTGAACCATGGACTGGGTATTGTCGTGGACGGCACTCCCTACTGGCTGAAGGATGCCAACGGCAAAACCTTGGCTCCGATCACCTATGAGGGGACGACGTATTTGCCGATCCGCTCCATCGCAGATGCCCTGGACGTGCCTGTTGCCTATGATGCGGTTAATTCCAAAGTGAGAATCGGCAGCGGGACCGAAACTGGAGCAGCGTCAGGAAGCTCTGGAAGCACCGAAGGTACTGCGGGTTCCGGGAACTCCGGCAGCGGCACAAGTACTCCGGCGGCGGGTGTGAAACGGCCTGCTAATCTGCCGAAGGATTTTCCGATTCCGGCAGATGCCGTGGTTACAACAACAGTGGATACGGATTCGGGCGGAGTCATGAAGGCCTCCTTTACTTATATGACCCAGGAGACATTGGCTACGATGGGGTTCGTGTATAGTGAATATGCCCGGATTAAAAGGTCGGAGAATGCATCAGAGACGGTAACTGCAACAACTGTAAAGATTACCGGCAAACTGGGCGGAATCAGCCCGGTCTCCATCTCGGGCCGAGCTTCGACAGCACAGCCCGGCTATAACGTTTTCACCGTTACCTGGTCGGAAATCTAAATATCCAGCTGCAGAACTCAGCAGTATGAACAAAGCCGCATTCACAGAGAATGCGGCTTTGTTATATAAGAGGCGTGCCTCAGTATTTAAAAACTAACAGACAGCCGGATTAAGACTGCTGGCGGGTATCAAGCGGCTTCAGATGGGCTTCAATCTGTGCACGCTTCGATTCCAGAAACGGCGGCAGGGCAAGCGATTCCCCCAGGTGCTCAAGCGGTTCGTCCGTGGCAAAGCCCGGACCATCCGTAGCCAGCTCGAACAAAATGCCATTAGGCTCGCGGAAGTAGAGGGAGCGGAAGTAGAAGCGGTCAACGAACCCGGAATTGGGCAGCTGTACTGTGCGGATGCGCTCGATCCATTGCTTTAATTCCTCTTCGTTGTCCACGCGGAAGGCCACATGGTGTACACCGCCCCGTCCGAGGTGTTCCTGGGGAAGGTCATTGCGTTCCTCCAAATGCACCTCTGTGCCGGAACCGCCTTCTCCGGTTTCATATACAATGATGTCCGGCTGCCCGGCTGCGGGCGAAGGATAGCTGCCTTTGCGGCGGAAGCCAAGCAGATCTTCCAGCACCAAGGCGGTGTGTTCTGCTGTTTCGACGGTTAAATGTGCGGGGCCCAGACCGACAATGGCATGCTCTGCCGGAACAGGACTCTTATCCCAGGGCTTGCCGCCGGGCACGCCCTGATTGTTCTCGTCCGAGACCAGATTGAAACGCTGTCCCTCAGGATCACGGAAGGCCAATGTCTTGCGGCCGCCCCGCTCGGTGATTTCATCATGCTCTACGCTGAACTCGGTTAAACGCTGTTTCCAATAATCAAGTGCCTTATCATCCGGCACACGCAGTGAAAGGGCAGAGATGCTGTTATTGCCGTCACGGTTGCGTCCAGCATTCGGAAGCTCGAAGAAAGTCAATTCTGTCCCCGGATTGCCCAGCTCATCCCCGTAGAACAAATGATACACGGAGATGTCATCTTGGTTTACGGTCTTTTTAATCAGGCGCAGACCAAGCACTTCGGTGTAAAATTTGAAATTTTCCGGTGCTTTCTTTGTAATCGCGGATACATGGTGAAGTCCTTTTAATGTTAAACTCATGGTATATTACCTCCTGTTAGTTGCCTAAGCATGTATTGGAATCGTTCGGTTCATATGAAAATCGGATAGAACACAACGGCGAGTATACAGATTTGAACCTTTATGAATATTATTAAGTTACTATAATTTTATCAGTTAATAACCTAATTTGCAATAGAGGATTTATGATCTGTAAAATTTCGTGAAGGAGAGAAGCGAAAATGCATACCAAAGCAGGCTTGTTTGAACAGTTGAAGGCACTTGAAATCAATCCGTCAGGGACACTGCTCGTTCATTCTTCGTTAAAAAGCATCGGTGAGGTGCAGGGAGGCGCGGACACGGTACTGGATGTGCTCAGTGAGTATATGAAGGACGGGCTGCTTGTGCTGCCGACACATACCTGGTCGTATATTAATGCCACTAATCCGCGATTTGATGTATTAAACTCCCCTGTCTGCGTCGGGATTTTGCCGGAATTGTTCCGCCGCCGTCCGGGAGTAATCCGTTCCTGGCATCCGACCCATTCCGTGGCCGCCTTGGGCAAGGATGCGCAGGCGTTCATTGCCGGAGAGGAAAGCCGGGATACGCCTTGCTCACGGGATTCAGTTTATGGCAAGCTGCTCGACCGCAAAGCCGACATTATGCTGCTTGGCGTCGATTTACGGCGGAATACGTTCATCCATGGCATCGAGGAATGGGTGGATATTCCCGGCAGAATGACAGATGACCATGAGCTGCTCTACACGGTTACGCCCGAAGGCGAAGAAATCGCCGTGCCTTCCCGCAGACATTGCGGACTGTCCTGGTCGCAGCATTTTTGGAAGGTGGAGCAGGTGCTTCAAGAGGGCGGTGCTTTACGCAAGGGCAGCTTTGGGGATGCCGTGGCAATGATCTGCGGCACAGTAGAAACAACTGAAATCCTAAGCCGGATGCTGGCTGTGAATCCCGATCTCTTCTCGGATAACGAACCGCTGAACGGCGAAGCAGTGCCAGAGGCGCTGCCGAAGACCAAGCGTCAGATACCTTGATGACTGTATAGTGGCTGGAAAACCTTTGTTTATGGAGTTCAACAGCGATCTTAAGTTCAAACTATATAGCGGTTGACATCATCTGGAATAACATGGTAAGCTGGCAACAAATTTACGGGTCGGAATGGGCCAGGGGGTGTAGGAACAATGATGATACTAAATCGCTTTGAACAGAATGATCAACCAGGCTTCAGCGAGAGAATTCTATCCGGTGATGAGCCATCATTTGTCTCCTATAGTGACGATACGATTGTATTGCGCAGCTCCCCCTTGCTCGGCAGTATGCAGGCATAACCTGCAACTGTTCAGAGAGTTTTTGGGAACCCAGGCTGCGTATCTCGCAGCCTTTTTCTTGTGCGCCTTTTGACGGCTGAAGAAAGAGGCGGCGGGACGCAGTCTTTTTGTAAATATAAAAATTTATATGCTTCACGCTATACATTATCCTTCTATTTCTCGCTGAAACGGATACCGTCCTTTTGAGGACGGCAAAGCCGTTTCCACTTGTGTATGAGCTAGCTTTCCCTAAATTTAAGCATTCCAGCACGGTTGAACCCATTCGTGAAAGGAGAGAGAACCATGAACGCAGAGATGAGTTGGCATGAACAATTTATAAAAAAACAGAGTCAGGAAAAGAAACAGGAGCAACCGCAACCGCTACAGCTATTGCAGCCGCAGGATCCCGCCTGCCCGCTATATGCTGTTCATCGAGATGAGCGTTATGTTTACTTGTCCGGCGACATCTATCTTCCCGGTATCTCTCCTGCGAGGCGTAAGGCAAGGGGGATTCCAATTGCAGAGCGCAGCATGGCTGCGCCGCTGCAGCTATGAGGAACAAGAGATGAGACTGCCGGATTACGCTGGATTTTGCTGCTCCTGAAGAGGACGGCGAACCGCGTGAACCGGCAGTTTTTTTTAGGATCAAAAAATAAGCTTTGTGTTCAGGAGGAGAATGAAATGAATTGGAACAGCAAAACCCATGGCGGCAATCATTATGAACTGGAGCTTCCGCACGGAGCGCTGCATGTGTTCGCCAACAAGGAAATTTACGGATCATTTGAAGACAAAATCTTTGAGATGGCTGATAACAACCTGCGGATTCCGCGCAATAAGTATATGGGTTACACCCCTGATGCGCATGTGGGCGTAGGAACCTGCATCGGCACCACGGCAGTCTGGAATATGAAGGACGGTATGGTCTCCCCTTCGATTGTCGGCGTGGATATCGGCTGCGGGATGCGGGTCCACACCACACCGCTGCACAAGAAGGATTTGCAGGACAAAGCGGTCCGCTGCAAGCTGATTGAAGCGATTGAAAAGTATGTGCCGACGAACGAGCGCGTCAACAGCAACTATGCCGACATCGACATTATGGAGGTTGTGCGGAACGGCCTAAATGGCCTGCCCGGCAAATATATTCCTTCGCCGCAGTGGATCACACATGTGGAGGAAAGTAATTTCCGCTATGACCATGCGGCGCTGGAGCAGCTTCCGCCCAAAATCCGCAAGAACGCCCACGGACAGCTTGGCACACTGGGCAGCGGCAACCACTTTTGCGAGATTCAATATCTGGAGATTGCCGAGGAGCATAAGGAGCTGGCGGCGAAGTGGGGGCTGTTTGACGGCGGGGTTGTCGTGATGATTCATTCCGGCTCCCGGGCCTGGGGCGCAACGGTGGGCCGGGAGCATACGAAAACCATTAAGGAAGCGATGCATCTGTGGGGCGTAAGTAATCCTGATCCGAACCTGAATTACGCGCCGATCAGCAGCCGGGAAGGGCAGGCCTACCTGAACCTGATGTACTCTGCGCTGAATTTCGCCGTAACCAACCGGCATATGATCGCTTTCGGGGTGCAGGAAGCTTTCCGGGAACTGTACGGGCCGCAGTTTGAAATGCCGGTGCTGTATGACCTGATGCATAACTACGCGCTGAAGGAGTTCCACCGCGGCCAGCCGATGCTGGTGCACCGTAAAGGGGCAACCCGTGCGCTGCCGCCGGGCCATTTCCTTAACACACCTGTGTATAAGGAAACAGGACATCCCGCACTGATTCCCGGCTCCATGGGTACCTCCTCGTACATCATGCTCGGGCGGGAGGAAGGCGTGAAGAACTTCTACTCCATCTGCCACGGCGCGGGAAGAGTGCGCTCCAGAAGAGCTACCCGGCTGGCAGTGACAGTTGATGAGTTCAGCCAGTCACTGAAGGTGGGCACGGAGGAGGAGATCATCGTCAACCACCGTTCCCTAGAGACGATTCTGGATGAATGCCCGCAAGCCTATAAGGATGTGGACCAGATCATCGACAGCATTACGGGGGCGGCTTTAGCCGATGTGGTCGCGAAGTGCAAGCCGATGGCTGTGATTAAAGGAATTTAGCTTTATTAATGAGGTACTTACAAATTATAATAGATTTGGGTATTTACGATCTGCGTGCTTAGCGGGGATTTCTGATGATCCCGCAGTGCCCGCCATTGTATGGCCGGGTATACTGCAGAGCAGATCCGGGACTTATCCTCCTTCGGGGTTCGAATCCCCATCGCCTTTTAAGCGACTTTGGTAAAATTTGAGCATTGCACATGAGTAGACCTTTGCCGGAGATTCTCGGCCTGTCCTTCGGGCAGGCGCCGGAAGCGCTTCTATGCAGCCGGCGGATACCGGAGCCGGGAACGGGCACGGATAGAGGGTCAGGCATTGCATAACTTTTCAGGCTGCAGGCGGGCCAAGATGTTATGCCGTGAACCTTTCCTTCGAGAACTTGCCTCTCCCGCTCCTTAAGACCGGCTCCGCAGCCGCAACCGGGAGAATCTCCTTGCCGGGGTCGACGATCAGAGGAACCGTCTCAAGTCAGAGAATCAAGGCGGATTCGGGAGGAACTAATGTTAAATAAAATCACGATTGCTGCCGATGAACGCGGACTACTGTTCAAGAAAGGCAGCTACGACAAATATTTAGAGCCCGGTACATACTGGTTGACAGGTTTTACGGATCAGGAAATCAAAAAGTTGAAATTAAGCGAGCCGTTCAGCGTCCCCGGCAAAGCGTTGAAAGTTTTCATGCAGGACGAAGCGCTGCTGCATGACCTGGAGATTGTGAATGTAACGGATTATGAATATGTGCTGCATTATGAGGACGAAAGATTCAGAACCTTGCTTCCTCCCGGCCAGCATGCTTTCTGGACGAAGCTCAGCACACACCGGTTCATCCGCGCCGATAGCCGCCAGCCGGAGATTCCGGCGGAGATTGACCGCTCCATCCTGCCGTGTTTTCCATATGCGATTCAGAGCTTTGAGGTAGCCGCACATGAAATCGGCATTCTTTATTTCAATAACATGCTGCAGCGGGAGCTGCCGCCGGGCAAATATGATTTCTGGAGAGGTCCGGTGAAGGTGGCGGTAAAAACCGTTGACCTGCGCCAGCAGCAAATGGATATGACCGGTCAGGAGATGCTGACAGAGGATAAGGTTAGCCTCCGGCTCAATTTTGTCTGCCAGTATTCGATTGTGAATCCGCAGCGGACGCTGGCGATCAAATCGGTGGAGGAACAAATGTATATCAGCCTGCAGCTCTTGCTCCGTGAATACGTCGGCAGTCTGAAGCTCGATGATCTGCTGCGGATGAAGCAGGAGGTGGGGGCCTTTGTACTCTCCCGGCTGCAGGAGCAGAGTGAAGGGTATGGCGTACAGTTCCACTCCGCCGGAGTGAAGGATATTATTCTGCCAGGAGAGATCAAGGATATTCTCAATACCGTGCTGCTGGCAGAGAAGAAGGCACAGGCCAATCTGATCACCCGGCGCGAAGAAACAGCCTCCACCCGCAGTCTGCTGAACACGGCAAAGCTGATGGACGAGAACAAAACGCTATACCGTCTGAAGGAGCTTGAATTTCTGGAGAAAATCAGTGAGCGGATCGGCAATGTCTCTTTGGTCGGCGGAGGTACGCTGGCGGAAAGGCTCGGCCAGCTGCTGATCCATGACGGTGACGGGAAGCAGTAGTACGGCATTTTTATTCTGCATTTTCATTTCAAACTTAAGTTCTGCCGCACAATCTGGCTAGTCCCTATCAATGTATGGTATATTATTCTCACAAAAAACAAAGTAAGGAGATTGGAAATGGAAAAAACATTGATCTTTGGACACAAAAATCCGGATACGGATACGATTTGTTCAGCAATTGCTTATGCGGCACTGAAAAAAGAACTGGGCTGGGATGCCGAGCCGGTTCGTCTGGGAGAAGTAAGCGGCGAGACGCAATTTGCGCTCGATCAATTTGGAGTGGCAGCTCCGCGTCTGGTAGAGAATGTGGCAGGCGAAGCTAAACAGGTTATTCTGGTTGACCATAATGAACGGCAGCAAAGCGCAAATGATATTGATCAGGTGCGGGTTGTCGAGGTTATCGACCATCACCGGATCGCCAACTTTGAAACGGCTCATCCGCTGTATTACCGTGCCGAGCCGGTTGGCTGCACAGCAACAATCCTGAACAAGCTGTACAAAGAAAACGGAGTAGCGATTCCGAAGGAAATCGCCGGTCTGATGTTGTCCGCCATTATCTCCGATTCTTTGCTGTTCAAATCGCCAACCTGCACCGGAGAAGATGTGGCAGCTGCGCGTGAGCTGGCTGAAATTGCCGGTGTGGATGCAGACAGCTACGGACTTTCCATGCTTAAAGCTGGAGCAGACCTCAGCGACAAGAGCATTGCACAGCTGATTTCCCTGGATGCCAAGGAATTCAAAATGGGTGAATACAAAGTGGAAATTGCCCAGGTAAATGCGGTGGACGTGAACGATGTGCTCTCCAAGCAGGTAGAGCTGGAAGCCGCGCTGAACACGATCATTGCTGACAAAGGACTTGATCTGTTCCTGTTCGTCGTTACAGATATCCTGAACAACGACTCCGTAGGTTTGGCTCTGGGCCGCGTTGCAGGTGCTGTAGAGCAGGCTTATAATGTAAAGCTGGATGATAACAAAGCCATTCTGAAGGGTGTAGTTTCCCGCAAATCGCAAATCGTGCCAGTGCTTACTGAAACGATTGCCAAGCTGTAACAATTGCATGAAAGACTGGACGTTGTCCTGTTCCTAATCATATGATTTCAGAGAAACCGGCTGTGCCATCCTTAACAGGACGGGTGCAGCCGTTTTTTTTGGCAATGCACATCTGCCGCCGTTTGGATCTACCAAATGTTCGGCTATACTGTTTTCTAATATTATGCAACTAATTGCCCTCTGAAGGGTATAAACAGCATAGTCACAGAGAGGGGGAGCAAGAATGGGGAAGATGAAAAAGAGAGTTTTGGCAGCACTTTGTGTAACGATGATTTCAGGCGGAACCATGCTTTATGCCGCGCCCGGCAAACCGGATATAGCGGTCTATTTGAACAATGTGCTGCAAAAACAAGCAGGATTATCAGTTGAAGGAGAGACCTATCTGCCTGCCCAGCAGCTGATTGGGGGACTGCAGGCGCTTATGTTCTGGGACGAATCCGCCAAAGCTGTCCGTGTCTATAAGCCGAATGTTAACATAGCGTTGCTTGATGATCAGGGGAAGATCTTTGGAAAGGTCAGAAGCGGTGTCAGCAATAAATTTTCGGTCTTGGTGCAGGTGGACAGCCTGAAGACGGATATATCGGATTTGAAAATAATCATCAGCGATCCGGAGGGCAAAACAGAAAATATTGATGCCGCGTCGGTCAAGGACAAGAAGGACAGCTTCTGGTTCAAATCCGCTGAATTCTCCAGCACATTTAATGCAAAGGGAAACTATAAGATCCAGGTGTATCTGAAGGATACTACTTCCAAGGAATGGGCGGTTGTTTCTGAAATCCAAATCTCTACAATCTAAACGAAACGTACCGATATCAAGAAATTCCGGTTCCGCGAACGGCCAAGCTCTCCCGAGATCGTATTGCGATGCCGGCAGGGCTTTCTCTTTGCCAAAATTGGGGATGGGCTCTATACTAAGCTTACATGAATGTGCCGAAAGGAGCGGGAATAATGACAAAAACACGAAACAGCGGAGCTCTTCAATATAAATCGTTTGGATTGGTATTGCAGGCGCTTGTGATCCTGGCGAAAAAGGGCGACACCTGTTCAAGCTGCGAGATCGCCGAGCTTCTCTCGTCGGAGGCAACGCTGTTGAGACGCACGATGGCGAAGCTGACCAGAGAGCATATCCTGGTGACCCGGGAAGGCAGGGATGGCGGATATTTGCTGAACCGTGCCCCGGAGGAGCTAACGCTCGCGGAAATATACCTGGCGCTGGAAGTGGGGGAATCCCGCAATAAAGCGGTAAAAGATACGATGTGCATCAATGCTTTTGGAGAGCAGATGAAGGCGGCCTGCGGAGATGTTTTGGAGGAAATGGATCGCAGTGTGCTTGGCGTGCTGGAGCAGTATACGCTTGCCGATATGGTGCGCAAAGCAGGTTGTTGACAGGATTCATTTATTTGAATTATACTGTGCATATTAAAATACAGTTAAATGCGTCATGATGAGTTGGCGCAGGGAGAGTATATTTTTTTGCTTTTAACTGTGTGTTAATAAACACAGAATATAAACCGGATTAGGAAGAGGAGGAGTAGTGTGATGTCAACGGAATTGAAAACGGAAGTGGAATTTAACAAGGTGATCCGCGAACGGCATTCGGTGCGCAAATATGATCCATCCTGGAAGATTTCCGAGGAGGAGCTCAAGGAGATTCTAGGAGAGGCGGTTCTGGCACCATCCTCCTCCAATCTGCAGCCATGGCGGTTCATCGTCATTACGGATCAGGAGCTGAAGGCACAACTGCTGCCTATCGCCAACAACCAGCAGCAGACGGTAGAAGCTTCTGCCGTTATCGCCGTGCTTGGCGATTCCGAGGCATACCGCAATGCAGAGGCTATTTACGAGTACGCGGAGGCTGCCGGATATGTGACTCCGGAAGTGGGAGCTGCCATGGCGAAGAGAAGCCGGGATGGATATTCCAGTATGCCGGTTGAGGTGCTGAACAACATCGCGCGTGTTGACGGCGGCCTGGTATCCATGCAGCTTATGCTTGCAGCCAAAGCGAAAGGCTATGACACTGTGCCTATGGGCGGCTTCAACCCCGATGGCTTCAGAGAGCTGTTCCAGATCCCTGAGCGTTATATAACAGTGATGCTGATTGCTCTAGGCAAGGCAGCGGTGGAAGGACGGCCAACCGTCAGATTGCCGCTGGAGCAGGTTACCCATTGGAACGGATTTCAGGGTTAAATAGCATCACCTGTCAAGGGAAGCAGGGGCTGGTCAGCGTAAGCTGGCTGGTTTTTTTGTTTTGCGGTGCTTTCTGCTAAAATATTGTTAGCAGATGCTTTCGAAGTCAGTTTTGTCCGAAGCAGATCTTTGAAGGAATGCTCACAAAACTTTCAGGAGGGGATCACATGATTCAAGTCTATCCGGCACAATCCGCCCACCGTTTTGATCACGGCTGGCTGCAAGGCAGCCACAGCTTCTCATTCGGTGATTTCTATGATCCTAATAATACCTCGTTTGGTCCGATGCGCGTCTGCAACGATGATACCATCGCGCCGGGCAGGGGCTTCGGTGCCCATCCGCACAGCGACATGGAGATCGTCTCCATCGTGCTTTCCGGCAGGCTGCGCCATGAGGATAATCTGGGCAATGTAGCAGAAACAACCTTTGGCGGCATTCAGCGCATGTCGGCTGGAACTGGCGCTATTCATACGGAGCATAATCCTTCGGACAGTGAGCCGGTACGGCTGCTGCAGCTGTGGTTCATGCCGCGTACCCGCGGAACGGCACCTTCTTACAGCACCGGCCGCTTTGATCCGGCGAAGCTTGAAGGAAAACTGCTGACTGTGGTGGCTGCAGAACCTTCGGAAGAGGTCGTGGGTATTGCCCAGGATATGACGATTTATCTCGGCCGGGCGGAAGCCGGTCAGGTATTATCTTTTCAACAGGAGCCGGGACGGCGCATTTTTACATATCTAATTGAAGGACGGCTGAAGCTGCAGGGGGATGTCGAGCTGCAGCCAGGGGATTCGGCGCGGATTGAAGAGGTCAGTGCATTAAGTCTTGCCGCTGAAGAGAATACCCTGGTTATGGTGATTGATCTACCGTAGCTGCTTGCGAAGTACAGTTACAAGGAGGGACATATAATGGCGCAGCAGGAGAGAGTGCTGGTTAAGCATTCGGTAACAGGACGTTTGCTGGTCAGCAGCACGGACGGCCCGACCTATACGTTTGATCCGCAAGGCGAATTGACGGTAATTACGATCTGCGGGGTAGCTTCCGATAAAGGGGCAGCAGTGGTGGAGTTGAAGTCCGAGCTCAATGTGTTCCGCTTCGAGGAGCCTGCGGAGGGGCCGGTTATCAAGCATTGGTATTATGTAGGCGACAACGCTGTTCATTACGACGCTTCTTCAGGATGTCTAACGATAGCGGTCCAGTCCGAGATTGAGTACCGGCCCGACCAATACTGGGAATAGCAGAGTCAATTCTGCTATTTCTTTTATTAATATCACATCGCAGGTGAAGTTAGTGTTTGAAAAAGTCTTTTTTATCATGAAATCCATGGTGTGAGGACAAATGATATTGACAATCCGCTCCTGGTGTACTAGCTTTGTTATGAAACGTAACACGACCAAAGAGATGAGATAGGAGAAATGAACAAAATGGAATTGTTTGCAGCAATGCAGCGGGACGATTACGAAGAGCTGTTGTTTTGTCAGGATCAGGCATCAGGTTTAAAGGCGATCATTGCGATTCATGACACAACACTGGGGCCCGCACTGGGCGGAACAAGAATGTGGACTTATGCTTCCGAGGAAGCGGCGATTGTCGATGCGCTGCGGCTGGCCAAAGGCATGACGTACAAGAATGCTGTGGCAGGGCTAAATCTCGGCGGCGGGAAGACGGTGATTATCGGCGACCCCAAAAAAGACAAAAACGAGGCGATGTTCCGGGCCTTCGGCAGATACATACAAGGTTTGAACGGCCGTTATATCACAGCGGAGGATGTAGGCACCACGGAAGAGGATATGGATATTATTCATCAGGAGACGGATTATGTTACCGGGATTTCGGCGACTTACGGTTCCTCCGGCAATCCTTCACCGGCTACAGCTTTCGGTGTGTATCAAGGGATGAAGGCCGCAGCCAAGGTGGCTTTTGGCAGTGATTCGCTGGCTGGCAAGACGGTGGCAGTACAAGGTGTAGGCAACGTGTCCTTTACACTGTGCAAATATCTTCACGAAGAGGGAGCACAGCTTATTGTAACGGATATTAACAAGGAAGCTGTGGCCCGGGCAGTAGAGGCCTATGGGGCCAAAGCGGTTGATCCTGCGGACATCCTCTCGGTAGCGTGCGATATTTATGCCCCTTGCGCACTCGGTGCAACCATAAATGATGAGTCGCTGCCGCTGCTTAAGGCGAAGGTTGTCGCAGGTGCGGCCAACAATCAGCTGAAGGAGCCGCGTCATGGTGATGCCTTACACGCTAAGGGCATTGTTTACGCGCCAGACTATGTCATTAACGCCGGTGGCGTAATCAACGTTGCTGACGAATTGAACGGCTATAATAAGGAACGCGCCTATAAGAAAATTGCCAAGATCTATGGCAGCATTACCCGTGTGCTAGAGATTTCACAGGCCAATGGAATACCGGCTTATGCCGCAGCAGACCGGCTGGCAGAAGAGCGGATTGCTCTGCTGCGCACAAGCCGCAGCACTTTCCTGCGGAATGAGCATCACGCCATCAGCAGAAGATAGCGGTTGTTCTATATAAATAAGCAAAAGCCCATTTCCGGTTAAGCGGAGGTGGGCTTTTGGCTTTCAGAGCAGATGAACCATCAAAGGCTACTGTACCTTCTGCGGTTCCGGATAAGTGACGCCGAGCGTATCTACGGTAACCTTTTTCATCACCGGAGGTGCTTCCGGACGGTCCGAATCGTCACGCGGCAGGTTGACGATGGATTCCACTACCTCAAGGCCCTCTGTAACTTTGCCGAAAGCTGCATAGCTTCCGTCCAGGCTCGGATAAGCGGCTGCCATAATAAAAAATTGCGAACCTGCAGAGTTGACATCCTGGCTTCTGGCCATCGAAAGAACACCCTCTGTATGCAGCAGGTTGTTGGTGAACCCGTTGCCGGAGAATTCGCCGGAAATGCTGTAATCCGGTCCGCCCATGCCTGTACCGTCAGGATCGCCGCCCTGAATCATAAAACCGGGAATCACCCGATGAAATATGGTTCCGTCGTAAAATCCCTTTTTAATGAGGGAGATGAAATTATTGACGGTATTTGGAGCGACTTCCGGATAGAGCTCTGCTTTGATAATGCCGCCGTTATCCATCTCTATAGTTACGACCGGGTGGCTGGCTGTTGCAGAAGGGACGCCTTCGGTAGCCGCAGCAGCATCTTCTTTTTGCGGAGCGGGGCTGGCTTCACTGTTTGCAGTATTGCCTGACGTTTTGTTGTTGCCGGAATTAACTGCTTCATTGCCGTTAGCTGGTTTGTTGCCGCATCCGGCTACAATGATCAGCAGCAGTGTCATCATCAGAAGGATGACGGGTTTTTTTCTTGTTAGCTTCACGTTCGTAATCTCTCCTTTTTCCTTGTTCATCTCATGTTCTTCTTCATTATCATACCTTCTTTGTCCCACTTCTTGCAAAGTGAGATGCGAGGGTCGGGATTGGCACAAGTTCAAAAGAGGGGTAGAATAGGTAGATGCTTCCAAGGTATAACAGAAGGGATGTGTGCTTCATGCAGTTTTCGTGGAAGCGGAACCTGATCGTGCTTTGGGTGGGTGTTTTCTTTTGCAGTACGGCCTATTCGATCTCGATTCCGTTCCTTTCAATTTTTTTGAGTGACCAATTAGGGGTCACGAGTCATTTGGAGATTTGGTCGGGGGTCAGCTTCGGCATCACCTTCCTGGCCAGTGCACTGATTTCGCCTTATTGGGGTTCACTGGCTGATAAATATGGCCGCAAACCGATGCTGATCCGCTCGGGCTTCAGTCTGGCGGCCTTATACTTAATTAATTTCTTCGTCCATGACCCATATGTATTTCTGATCGTACGGATTTTTCAGGGGCTGCTGGCAGGCTTTGTTCCGGCAGCCATCGCCATGGTGGCCACCAATACGCCCGAGGATAAGACCGGTTATGCGCTGAGCATCATGTCGACTGCGGGAGCTACCGGCAGCATCATCGGACCGCTCATTGGCGGCGTGGTGAGTTATTATACCAGCAACCGCAGCGCTTTTTTGTTCTCGGCGGCGATCGTTCTGGTCTCGGCCCTAATCGCTACTTTCTTCGCCAAAGAGGAGAACTACGACCGCTCTGCACCCAGATCACGGGTCAGGGATGACATCCGGGAGGCGAGAAACAACCGCGCCTTTATTACCCTGCTGTCACTGGCCGGCATCAGTACTTTTTCGGTAATGATCCTTGAACCGCTGCTGCCGATTTATTTGCTTGATATGGGCATTTCCAAAAGCACCGCTACACTAAGCTCGGGAATTGTATTCTCCGCCGTAGGGATCGCTACTGTGATTATGGCACCGCAATGGGGGAGAATAGGCAGCCGCAAAGGCTTCGGACTTGTCCTGTTTATTGGCCTGATCGGCGGGGGGATTGGGAACATCCTTCAGTATTTTGTCTCAGGTTATGTAGAGTTTGCGGTACTTCGTTTTGCCTATGGCCTGTTCTATGCCGGGGTGCTTCCTTCGGTTAACGCAATGATAGTCCAGACCATTGAACCGGGATTCCGCGGGCGGGCATTCGGACTGAATCAGGCGGCTTCGCAGCTGGCAACGATGGCCGGTCCGATTATCGGCGGTTTGCTCGGCGCGTTCATTCCCATCCGCTGGGTGTTTGTCATCAACGGTGTGATGCTGCTGGTAGCGGCGGTGCTGGTGAAGACCCGTAAGCTGGAGGCGAAAGTCATCGCAGCCCGTCATTCTGGAGAACCGGCAGCGATGCCGAAATAGCAGCCGGATTACGCTGCCGTGAGATGCGGATTAGGATAAGCTGTCGGCTTGGTCCATTTTTAATGGAAAAAGCGCCGCCGGAACAAGTTCCGGCGGCGCTTGGCGTCAGTCCTACATTACTCTTCTTCTCCGTTTGATCCGTTCAGGACATCGGTCCCGGGCATTACATCCAGGGGAGGTGAGGCAGGGTCCACAGCGGTTCCGGGCTGAAGCTCGTCGGCGTCGGGAATATCCTCCAGTGGCAGATCCTCCTCCTTATCGTCCAGGATTTCGTCGTCACCGGCATAATCAATGACGCTGCCCGTCAGTCCTGCAACTCCGGCGGCGAAGACGGCATCGGATTCAAGCAGCTCATCTCGCCCGCTTCCCGGTGAAGCAGCTATCTCTCCGTGCCGTTCAGCCCGCGGACGAAGAGCAGGTTCAGGTGCACTGAGGCCAATGTCAGCAGCCAGAATGTGGTCTTCTACGAGCGCCGGATCGGCACCGTCATCCACTACGCCATCGAAATCAATGGGAGCGGCACCGACGGGTTCGTGGCTGGTGAATGCAGATTCGAGCGGCCGTCTATCTTCCTGATCCGTGCCGCTGCCGCTTGTGCTCTGTTCAGTAATCGTGCCGAGCGGCCGTAGTTCTTCCAGCGGAATATCCTGCTCCGGGGAGATTTCTCCCATCTTTGTATAACGCTCATATGCAAAATCGGCTTCAGTTTTATTAAATTCATTACCCATAGCCGTTCAACTCCTTTGCTTAAGTCTGTCCCTTTTTAGGAACAGCATGGTCAATTGCTGCTTGCTGGTCGTCGTCCGGCAGGGCGCCGGGAAATGACCCTTCCTGAAACAGGCCGAACTGTTCATCGATATCCCGCTCGGTTACCAGCCCCTCCGCGTCAGAGGGTTGGTCTGCAGTGATGTCTTCCTTCTTGTCCATAGCCTATCCTCCTCGACTTCTATAATAGTTCTTTACCCGTTTATCCGGCGCCGAATCTGTACACCCCGGCGCAGCCTGTCCATTAGAAATCAGAACGGGTATAGAGGAGATTCTCAGCCTGATCTTAATATATTCAATCCAGGCGCCATTTAACCGTGTAACCAAGGGTAAACTACTTATTTCGAGGTTTTTTGCAAGATTAGGCAGGTATAGTGCGAAGGTTGTCGAAAATAAGAATCATATGAACTATATAAATACCACTAATGATTTATTGAGGAGCCAAGATGAAGTTGCCATCACCAAAGAGAGTAGTTGCGATATTCATGCTGCTGCTTTTGATCGCTATAGTGCCTATCGGTATCGTCATGGAGTGGGACGAGCGGTCAGGCGTTGCCTTGCCGGAATGGGAGCTGAAGTGGGGAAGTTCAAATATACAGGATGTTGAAGAGGCTGCGTCTGCACCTGATGAGGATTGGATAAAGCAGACAGCAAGTTCATCCAGGCCGCTCACCTTTGAAGGGATGACGGGAGCCTGGATGCGCTTCACTTTACCTCCGACAGCGGCAAATTCGGCACTGCTTATAGATAAAGTGTATGGAAATACGCTTAAAGCTTACAAGAATAACGTTCTTATTTACGATTCGACAGATATGGTCAATTATAATGGCAGCAAAGTGCTGATTCCTTTGCCGGCAGAAGATAAAAGCGGCCAGCTTTATTTGTGGAGCAGCGGCGGCAGCAAAGGTTTCGGTATAGAAGGCGGGATCAGGGTAGGGAGCTATGACAAGCTCCTTGCCCATTATGTTAAACAGGATCTGATCGATCTTGTCATTGGTGCGGCCCTTATATTTATGGCTGTTGCGCTGCTGATGTGCCTGCTGTTTTTCAGGCTGGAATTTTTCTCGGGCGGCTTATGGCTTGTGCTTGTTATTGCTTCCTTCGGCATGCTGCTGATCACCTACTCACCTTTTCTGCAGCTCGTCTTGCGCGGCCATGACCAATGGATTGAGGTTTGTTTTGATCTGGCCTTACTCACACTGCTGCCGGCATTTACATTGTATTTTGAACGGATATTCGGACGTGGAAAAAGCCTGTGGCTGGTCCGGTTTCGTAATTTTCAACTGGTTTATTCGGGATTCTGTCTCGGCTTTCTGCTGCTGAATACATTACTTTCCTACCGCTTGGACCACCTGTATAGACTGATGAGTGTTCAAGTGATCGGCATCATGATGATCCTGCAATTCTTTTACTTGCTGGTCCTTGCGGTTATTCATGCTCTTAGAGGCAATCGGGAAGCTCTTATCTTCACGATAGGCTTTGTTATTTTCGCGGTTCCTTCGCTTAGTGAGCTGATCCTGTACTTTTCATCCACACATAGATACCACTTGTATTGGTGGAAATGGGGAGTGGTTGGGTTCCTGCTTTCTCTGATCATTATCCTCGGGAGAAGGCTGGCCCGGAATTATGAACAGACCGTGGAATATTCCCGGGATCTGGAGAAATTCAACAACGACCTGCAGCGTTCGGAGAAGATGGAGATCATCAGTGAGCTCGCTGCTTCGGTTGCCCATGAGGTTCGTAATCCGCTGCAGGTAACCCGGGGGTTTCTGCAGATTCTGGGTGAACGCTCCGGCAAGAAGGAAAAGGAGTACCTGGAAATGGCCATGGAGGAGCTGGACCGGGCTTCCTTGATTATTACGGATTTTCTGACCTTCGCCAAACCGGGGCAGGAAACCGTGGATGTATTTGAGGTTTCGGAGGAACTGAAGCATGTGTCCGGCATTTTGATGCCACTGGCTAATCTGCAGGGTGGTGAGATAGAGCTCCGCCTGCAAAGCGATCTTCAAGTGAAGGGCAGCGCCTCCAAGTTTAAACAGGCTTTTATCAATTTGATCAAGAACAGCATTGAATCGCTTCAGGAGGATGGGTTGATTCAAGTAACCGCCTGGAAATCAGGTCAGCATATTATTATCAGTGTGCAGGATAACGGGGAAGGCATGAGGGTTAGCGAACTTGCCCGGCTGGGAGAGCCGTACTATTCGAACAAAACCAAGGGAACAGGGCTCGGGCTCATGGTTACCTTCCGTATTATAGAAGCGATGGACGGGTCCATTCAATTTCATAGTACAAAAGATGAAGGTACCGAAGTGATTGTTAAATTGCCATCAGCCGGAAGAATTTAGAATTTTTTTGGTAAATTTCGTTTTTATGAAGGGATAGGCAACGGCCAGCGCGAAATAATACCAATACAGAACACTTTGTTTCTGAAACTTTCTTCTGAGGTGCTTACATGCGCTTGATCGTCAAAAGTTTACATATAATAGCAGCATTTTTTTTGCTTTTTATGATCTGCGGTTCGCTCACGGTATCAGCGGAAAGTCATTATGCTTCTAAAGAAATCACAAATTGGCAAATCAAATGGGGCAACAAGGCAGGGGACAAAGGGTATATGGTTCCTGTTTCGGTTAAAGAAGGGTGGCTGAGCGCCGGGTCCGGCGGGAAAACAACGGAGCTTCCAGACGGTATCTCTTCTATATGGACACGAATTAAGCTTCCGGAATTCAAGTATGTCTCACCCTCAGTCTATATCGATACGTTATATGCACTGCATGTTAAAGTGTACGTGGAGGATCGCCTCCTATTTGAAGCTGACCGCAGTTATATTAAGGATAATTATTCACTGCTTGTGCCCCTAAGCAGCGGGGACAACGGGAAGAATCTGTACATATGGACTGAAACGCTTAAGGATCGAATCGGGATCAAGGATCAAGTGATCATCGGGGAACACGGAGTTCTGATTAAGGACTATATCAAAAACGGGCTTATCGACGTTATTCTGGGCGGTGCCTTTTTGTTCGTGGCGATAGTCCTGTTTGTGTGCGCTTTTTATCTCAACAAGGATTACTTTTCGATAGCGGCCTCTTTATCTATCGTCATTGCCTCCACCGGAGTGCTGTCGATCACCTATTCCCCGTTTATTTATACCTTTTACAGCTATTTCGGTCCGGTAAGCATAGTCTTTCTGGATTTGGCATTACTGTCGCTTCTGCCTGCGCTGACCTATCTGTTTGAGAAAATATTCGGCGGCGGAAGGTTTGGCATCATCCGTAAGTTCCGCAAATTCCAGACAGCCTATTCTTTATTCTGCATCGTTTGTCTAGTGATCAATGGACTGTCGGATAACCGCTTTGTTGAACTGTACTATTTTATATCTGTCACTATCATCGGATTTCTAATGATCCTTCAATTCATTCTCCTCATTGCCTGTGTCATTATCTATTCTTTGAAGGGAAATAAGGATGCGATCATTTTTGCCATCGGCTTCGGAACTGCAGCCTTTACTGGAGTAGCCGAACTGGTGTGGTATTATATCCGCCAAGGCAATTATGATCTGTTCTACTGGAAATGGGCGCTGGTTGTGTTCATTCTCTCGCTCATAATTATTCTCGGCCGCAGGCTGGCCCTGAACCATCAGCAGGTGGTCAAATATTCCCGGGAGCTGGAGCTGTTCAACAATGAACTGCAGCGTTCGGAAAAAATGGAAATTATCAGCGAGCTTGCCGCATCCGTAGCGCATGAAGTCCGCAATCCGCTTCAGGTTACGCGAGGATTTTTGCAGCTGCTGATGGAGAAATCGAACGGAGATGAAGAGAGGTTTCTGTTCATGGCCCTTAGCGAGCTGGACCGCGCAGCGAACATCATTACGGATTTCCTGACCTTTGCCAAACCGGAATTCGAGCAGGTCTCGATCCTTAATGTTCATGATGAATTTAAGCATATCGAGAGCATCCTGCTTCCGTTATGCCATTTGAACGGGGGAAAGATGGTGCTGGACGTGAAGGAGCATTGTTGGGTGAAGGGCAACTCCTCCAAATTCAAGCAGGCTTTTATTAATATCATCAAGAATAGTATCGAGTCTCTCGGGGAGGAAGGGACCATCCATATGTCGGTATATGCCAAAGGGGACAGGGTGTATATTCATGTGAAGGATAACGGGGAGGGAATGGAACCGGGCGTATTGAACCGGCTTGGCGAGCCGTATTTCTCGAACAAGTCGAAGGGCACAGGCCTGGGACTTATGGTCACTTTCCGCATCATTGAGGCCATGAATGGTGAAGTCCGCATTATAAGCAAAAAAGGAGCAGGAACCGAATCCATCATCATTCTGCCGCTGGCAGAAGCTCCGGATGATTCCAACTCCTTATGAAGTCTTAAACCTGATGTTCTACCAAGAACCGAGTGTAGTAACGTCGGTCTTCAGTATGCCTGAAGAAGGACTGGGAGGAATGA
Organism: Paenibacillus sp. IHBB 3054; assembly: GCF_051594305.1. Lineage (NCBI taxonomy): Bacteria > Bacillati > Bacillota > Bacilli > Caryophanales > Paenibacillaceae > Paenibacillus > Paenibacillus sp. IHBB 3054. Next base: position 24,339 of record NZ_JBOFBG010000009.1, read on the forward strand.
CCAGATAGAACTCATTGGAGCCTTCCTCTACCGTCTTGAGCGTAATATGGTCGGGAAGATTGATGCCTAGTGCTTCTTTGAGGGCTGCTTTTGGGTCTGAGAGCAGTTTCTGCTTGAAACTTGGATCTTCCCATGCTTTCTGAATCACTTGATTTCTAAGAATTGCTTCTGACAAAATAATCATCCTCCCTCAAAATGGTTATATTTACCTCATGAGCATAACATAGGATTTTGTATAAATCTATTTCTATTTCTATGAAAATAATAGAGTTGGAGACTTCTTATGTATTCCTATTTTTGGATGATAACCAGTAACTGAGCCCTCCTCCCTGCAAAAGCTGTTTCTCCGCTTCGATAGCTGCTGCGATATGCTGGAGATTCTGGACCAGCACATGGTGGAAGGCTACCAGATGGGGAGCCTTCAGCCGGTATTCTGCGAGTTTGCTGTGGTTGGCGAGTGCTGTTTCAGCATAGGACGCCAGCCCGCCTTCCGTAAAGATGAAATCTTTGACCTTCCCCGCTGTAAGCGGGCCTTGACCCTCCTGAAGCTGGCAACGGGCCAGAGACAGCAGGCAATTATAGCTGCCCTCCGCCAAATCCTGCTCCCAATCCTCGTAATCATCAAGCATTTGCAGTGTAATCAGTACCTTATGCAGCATCTCTTCCGAATCCGCAATCAGAAAAGCATGATCCGAGAGCAGCAGGACGGCTGTACTGCAGAGCTTAAGCGGACTGGCTTTGTGGGCAATTTTGACACGGTCGTTCAGGAAATAGTCACTGCTGGCCTCGCCTGCCACACTGTCTGCCCATTCAAAAAGATAACGTTTGAAATAGGACCAGAACGAGGAGTCCGGGGCGAAAAGAGGCCGGTAAATATGGAGGAATTCCACGTACAGCAGGTTCGCAAGCGGCAGCTGCTCTGCGGCGGCCGGCTCTTTGCTGTCCATCAGATCATCCTGCAGGAAGAAATAGAGCATAATTAAGACGTTCCCCAGAGACATCTGACGCACTTGCTCTGACGTAAGACCGTATTCTGAGCGCAGCCAGAACGGGAGTAAATAACATATGTAATTTTTGTGGCTTCCTGCTTTAAATACGTTAAACTGATGAAGATAGGCCAAACCTTGTGTACGAAGCGGTTCCGGAAATCCTGTGATGATGACACTGGCATCGCCAAATACCGCGCGGAGCTCCTCATCGTACTCATGAAGCCAATCCATAGGCTGCCCCCTGTCAATATTTTATTTTTTTAGAAAAAATGGGGTTATCCGTCATGATTATAGTCCTACTAACCTGGGATTTCAATGACAATTTATGGAGCGATATAGTAATGGAGTACTATAATTCATCTTATCCACGGATTGAGAATTGCTAAAGGGGGATGGACATGGAGAAGATTGTGTTTGGGCTGGTCGGCGGCGGCTGGCGGGCGGAATTGTATCTGCGTATTGCCAAACAGTTGCCGGATCAATTCGCTGTGGGCGCCATGTTTGTGGCAATAAGGAGAAAGCCGATGTCCTAAGCAGGGAGTGGGGAGTGAAGGTCTACACTTCAATTGAAGAGTTTATCTCAGCGGATACTTATTCCTTTGCGGTAATTAGTCTGAAACGCGAGGTCAGCAAAGCGTATATCATCCGGCTGGCGGAAGCGGGTATTCCGGTGCTTGCGGAGACGCCGCCAGCGCCAGATCTGGAACAGCTGACGGAGCTATGGAATAGGGTGGGCCGTTCCGCCGTCATCCAGATTGCCGAGCAGTATCTGTTCCAGCCGATGCATGCGGCAAGAATCAAGCTGGCCGCTTCCGGCAGGCTTGGCCCGATCAGCCAGGCCCAGGTATCGGCTGCACACGGATATCACGGAATCAGCCTCATCCGGCAGCTGCTGGGCATCGGCTTCGAGAATCCAATAATTCGTGCACAGAATTTTTGTTCTTCTATTATAAAGGGACCGCAGCGGCGAAGCGGACCTCCGGTTGCCGAGGTGATGGTTCAGACCGGGCAGACGCTGGCCACTCTGGATTTTGGAGCCCGGCTAGGCGTGTTCGATTTCACCGGCGACCAGTATTTTTCATGGATCCGCAGCAACCGGATTTTGGTGCGCGGGGAGCGGGGGGAATTGTTGAACGATGAGGTGTCCTGGCTCCAGAGCTATGATACGCCGCTCTACTGCAAGCTGCGGCGGATGGATGCCGGGCATGGCGGAAACCTGGAGGGCTTTTATCTCAAGGGGATTATGGGAGACGGCGAATGGCTGTACCGGAATCCATTTGCCCCGGCCCGGCTCACGGACGATGAAATTGCCATTGCAGAGAGCCTTGTCCGAATGCAGAGACATGTTCAAGGAGGACCTTCTTTCTACAGTTTGGCCGAAGGATGCCAGGATCAGTATTTGGCACTGCTGCTGGAGCAGGCGGCGGCGAGCGGAGAAACGGTGACTTCCCATAGTCAGCCGTGGTCAGAGCAGGGCTGAAGCAGCGGATGTAATTCAAAAGCACGGCAGGGCGGAGATGCTTATCGCCTGCCGTGCTTTTTGGCATGTGATCGTACGAGCTTACAACGGCTGCGAACCGGATAGTTGTGCAGCTAATTGTGCATACTCGCCGCGCAGCCGGAGAAGTTTCGCGACACTCTTCTCCAAGCCGCCGAGCCGGTTGCGCCGGGTCCATAATTGCCGGTATTGATGCAGCAGGAGGTCGAGATCATGGATCTGATGGTCCACCAGTGCCGGATCAATCCCGGCAGGTTCCGCAGCCAGCAGCTGTTTGATGCGGCCAAGCTGCACGGCATGCTTTACAAAATGAATGCCGTTCTCAAGCTCTTGGATGACAAGTTCGGCATCCGTGCATTCCAGCGCAAGATCTTCAAGCTGATCCTCAATACGGCTGATGTACTGCTCCAGATTATCGAAATGCTCAGCGGTGAGTTTATTTACGATCCCCATGTTGTCCAGATTACTGCGCATCAGCATGGACATTTCTGAATCATTGGGGCGGGAGATGCCGGATTCAAGCTTGTAGTAATTTCCAAGATCGAGCAGCAATTGCCCAATCTTCCCCGAACGGTCGTGAAAGACCGAGGTATTGAGATATCCTGCAACATCGGCATCAAGATTGTTGTCGACATTCCAGGCCAGCGCAGCGCCGTAGACAAATCCGGCATAACTCACCGGAAGATGCTGCCAATGTCCGAAATCACCCCAGTCCGTAATGAGGTAGCCGATAGCCCCGTTGTTTTTGCCGTGTACAGCAGCGTTATGCAAGTTGGCGAGCATATTGCCGGTGCGTCCGGTAAGGGAATTCCAGGAGCTGGTTCCCGGGCAGACATAGAACGGGATTTGCGCGTCGCGGAATTTCAGTGTATCCGCTTCGAATGGGTGGTCTGCGCTGTAACCCCATTCCATGGCAATAATGTCTTTTGGCAGCTGGGGGATCAGCTCAGGATGCTGGATGATGATATCACCCCAGAACTGCATCGTTTTGCCCCGCTGCACAACGAGCTCATGAATCTTCTGCAGAAATGACAAGTAGAGCGTGCCTTTGCCTGCTGCATCTGCCGCGGCTTTGCTTTTGCCAAGTCCCAGTTCATAAGTCTCGTCGCAGCCAACATTGAACTGATTCGAGGTGAAATAAGGAAGAAGGTCATCATACATTGTGCCCAGCAGCTCGAGTACTTTAGGGTCTTCAGTATCGAAGGTTCCCGGCTCCATGAAGAGCCCATCCGGATATAAATCACTGTCATACATATGGTCTGGCAGCATGAACCCCTCAGGACTTTCGGCCAGTGCGTTGAATTCCGGCCGGGTCAGCCATCCTTCCATATGGCCGAAGCTGTTCTGGTTGGGAACCAGCTCGATATAACGTTCGCGGCAGTAAGCATCCAGCAGCAGAATTTCTTCACCGGTTATAGGCGTTTCGAGCTCCCAAACCTGGGGAAACGACTCATAGGCAAAAGGAGAACCTTCTATATATAACTGCAGTTGGTTCAGCTTCAGATCGGCCATAAGATCAACGATCCGGTAAAGGGTTTCGAGCTTGGGCGTTTTGTTGCGGCTGATATCAATCATCAGTCCTCTTGCGGCAAAGTCCGGTTCATCCTGGATATGCAGACAGGGCACGTTTCTGCCGGATTGTTCCAGAATCTGTTTCAGGGTTGCCACTGCATAATAGGCCCCTTCAGGAGAGCTGTAAGTAATGAAGATTCCATGCTCTTCGATGACAAGCTCATAACCGCTTGCAGGCAGCAGGCGGTTGTAGCTAAAGCTGCATGCGGAGGAAACGGCCGGACGTGTACCTACTGACAAAGGCAGGCTGAGCTGAAGAACTTGAGAAATGACAAGCTGAAGCTTACGGGCTGCAGGGAGAACGGAACGGTTCGCCTCACCGGAGAGAACAATGCTTGCTTTGGCCGGAAGGCGGAAGTAGCCTTCTGAGCGCGTGATTGTCCGTGGATGGGGAAGCAGCTGTAAAGTGCGAATTTCAGGCATAGTGTGGACACCTCTTATTCATGTAGAATATGATCATCTTCCTAACAACCATATCACCCCTAAACAGAGGAAGGAATGCAAAGTATGTCCAAGGTCATGGATTATATAATCAGTCCTTACCCATTACAATACGTCGATCGCAAGGTGACACGGTAGAGGGACTTTTGGAGCAAAGGTAATGTTTAACTATGTGCTTTATAATGATCTTTTTTATTTCTAAGCAATTCTAAGTATCTATATATAAGACGACATATTTCTTCTTTTGTTGCGGACGAATGTCGGATCATGCAGCTTTATGTTGACACTCACAAAAATCAAATGCTATTATTTAGATAATATTAGTAATTTTTATGATAGTTCTTAAAGACTATGTTATGCCGGAGATGAAGCCATGAGAGAATTTTACTGCATCAGTTGCCGCAGTCTCCATAAGGTGGACGTACAAACAAACCGCTCCGTACGCATTCTGTCCACCGGGTATCATATCGTTGGCGAACAGCGCTATCAAATTTGTATCTGTAATCTAACTGAGTTGCATACATCCTTCCCAGCTGCAGCCGAATATAATACGGAATGACTGGTCTAATGATGCACCTGATTCATATATCAGCCGAACAGCCTGTCCACTTAGCGGACAGGCTGGTTAACGTGCCCGTCCACCCATTTTTGAAAGTGAATACGCTATCTTTTGGGAATATGGATATATCTGAGTGAATCTTCGAAAAAAAATGAATGATATTCTGTTATTTATTTGAAAAGAAAACGCTGTCAGTAAATAGTGAAACTTGTTATTGTGATTTTTCTCATGTATGATGCTTTTAACAAAGCTTAAATAAGCTCGAATTTTCCAAAAAATGGAGAATAGGGTGGTGGGATGAAAATCAAAACAACTGCGGAAGACAAGATGATAGCATTTTACAGATACTTTTCTTTGTCCCTCACATCTCTGATGTACCTCCTGGACCATGCGGGACCTTCCGTAATTAATAAATCCCTTTTAATAATAATTTTGTTCTTAATTGCCCAACTGTTCACTATGTATTACCGGAGGTTCCGGAATAAACCGCGTGTCCTTATGGTAGCTGTAAGTGTAGAAATGGCGGGTATTATTGCACTGACGCTGTTAACCGGTGCATATGACAGCTCCTTCAGACTGTACGTGCTTAACCCTGTGCTGATCGCTGCGGGTTCGTTATCCATCTATTTCGGATGGAGTTTGCTGCTTGGATATATTGGCATATTCGCTGTATTTTGTTATGTTTTTCTTAATTCTGCCGGAAAAACTTTAGCTGAAGCTGCATTGGCAAATGGCAACCTGTTTCTAGCACTGGTACTTACGGTTATAATTATGCAGATGGTTAACAGGATCAAGCGGCAGCGGGAAGAAGCAAACGCGCGGACCAATGAAACCATGGAGCACATTAAATCGCTCTATCATATCGTAGAAACATCAAGCCAGCATGACTTCATGAACATAGGCCAGGTTATTACGGATTATGTGGTAAAGCTTACCAAACTTGACAGAGCCTTGTTCTGGTTCGCCAAGAAGAGCGGTGAGCCTGCACCGCAGAGCCGGCAGACCGGCTGGCAGCAGGAAGAGGAACGTTTTCTTTTCTCGGAGCTGGAGAAGCATGAGCATGAATGGAGATTGCAGCGCGAGCCTGTATTCAAGAGCCTGCCGGGGCTCGGAGATTTTTTGCTGATGCCGGTGAGAATGAGCACCCGCTTTGTTGGCATGATCGGCGTGAAGCTGGAGTCCTCGGAAGGCCTTGAAGGCCGCCGGTGGTATATCCAGCAGTTGATGTTTCTGTCGGAGCTTAGTGCAATTATTCTTGAACGCCATGAGCTGGGTGTCATCGAGAACCGGCTGATCATCACGAATGAGCAGAACCGGATTGCGGATGAAATGCATGACAGTGTCTCACAGAGTTTATTCGGCATCGTCTATGCCACACACTCGCTGAAGCAGACCTGGCCGAAAATGTCTGATTCCGAGCTGGAGGAGCAGATAGAGCTCATCCATGATTCGGCGACCAAGGTGGCCAAGGAGCTGAGGATTACAATCTACAGTCTTAGCTCTAAGAAGAGCGGCGGTCCAACCTGGCTGGGTATGGTAAGGTCTCATCTGAAGAGCTTGTCCAGACTGAATGATGTGGAGATTGAACTAAAGATCACGGGCGATGACTTCAGTCTCCCGTATCCCTACCACAAGGCGCTTTTCCGGATTATCTCTGAAGCGACCGGCAATGCCATTCGTCATGGTGCGGCCAGCCGGGTGGATGTTGAATTGTCACTTAAGCCAAAATGGATAAGACTTTCCATAATCGATGATGGAGTAGGTTTTGATACGAGTCTGCTGTTGACGGAGTCTGAGGATAACACAGGCGGACTGGGTATGAAGAATATGCAATATCTGGCGCAGTCTCTTGGGGGCGATTTTCAATTGTCCAGTAGTGAGAATGCAGGCACAAAAATTTTAATTTCGATACCTGTCGGTGTGGCTGAATTAAAAAATGCATAAATTTTAGGCAGGAGGTCGTTCTAGTGAAAATCGTCATTGTTGATGATCATCCTTTGGTGAGAAGAGGATTGGCAGCTGTGATTTCGATGCAGCCCAATTTGCATTTTGCCGGCGAGGCAACGAATGGCCAAGAAGCTCTTCTTGTAATTGAGGAGACGCAGCCTGATCTTGTGCTGATTGATCTGAAGCTTGCCGATGAATCGGGACTGGACGTAATCAAAGCAGCGCGTGCACACGGTTTGACCAGCAAGTTTATTCTGCTGACCTCATCGGCAAGCCGGGAGGATTTCCTGAAGGCAGAAGAAGTGCTGGTTGATGGATATGTGCTGAAAGAAGCGCTGCCGGAGGAATTGCTGTTTGCGATTCAACTGGTCCATAAGGGCAGAAAGTATTATGACCCCGGCCTAATGGAAGATAAAATGCGGATGAGCGGCAGCAGTCCGACAGATGAATTGACACCGAAAGAGAAGGAAGTGCTGATTGAGCTGGGTCAGGGTGCCTGCAACAGGGAAATCGCCTCGCGCCTGTTCATCAGCGAATTTACGGTCAAGAAGCATGTGAGCCAAATTTTGGCGAAGCTGCAGGTTGCCGACCGGACGCAAGCAGCATTGTATGCCAATGCAGTCGGGCTGACCAAATATGAAATGTCATATGATTAAGATAAGCTATGATGGCTTAAAGAATGGAGCACGGACTTAGAGGTCCGTGTTTTTTTTTGCGAATTATTATTTTTCAGGTTCCGAGCTGCAGATGAACCGGGATACTTTACACGGAAACGGCTGAGCCTTCCTTTTGAAAAGGACGGTGAGGCCGTTTTTTCTTGGACGCTTTCAGCAAATTTGATGACTTGGTGTAGGGGTTCCTTCCATAAGTTGTTACAATTTACCAAGCATATACTACTAAAGTATACCATAGAGGTACACTTAAGTGCCAATAGGACTCACACGAAAGTGAAGATTAAAGTGATGGTATGACCCATGTGGCAAGTCGTATGGATTGATAGAATAAAAGTAAGATATCTGAAACTTTCATGATTGCTTTCAGAATTAATGCGGAAGGAGGGTTACTGTGGAAAAGACGATTTTGGATTACATTAACCTGATAAAGAAAAGGTTATGGTTAATCATGGTGTTTGTATTAATCTCCTGCGCCACCACCTTCTACGTCAGCAAGAACTTCGTCGTACCCGTCTACTCCGCCTCCGGACAGCTGCTGGTCAATAACACCGCAAATGTACCCGAGAGCAACAATCTAAACAATCTAAACTTCAGCCTTAACCTCATCGAGAGCTATAAGGAAATCATGAAATCGCCCACGATTATGAAGAATGTTGTAGCGGATCACCCGGAATTCAATCTGACGGAAGACCAGCTGGCGTCGAAGCTGCAGGTGAAATCTTCAGAGAAAAGCTCGGTCATCAATATCAGCGTGCAGGACGAAAGCTACAGCAAAGCAGCTGGGATAGTAAACGCGGTTTCACAGTCGTTCATCCGCAGCTTGCCGACACTGATGAAGCTTGATAATGTAACATTCCTGACGCCTGCTGACCCAACCGATGTTCCCGGACCGATCAACGGTGGCGCCAACATGAATATCATCATCAGTTTTGTAGTTTCGCTGATGGCTGCAATAGGGATCATCCTGCTGATGGAAACACTCAATGGAACGCTCCGGAGTGAGAAGGAAGCCGAATTCGACCTGGGTCTGCCGGTCATTGCAAGCATTCCTACCATCCGCAAACGTGATTTGGGTAAAGCAGCAAATGCTAATTCGAGAGTAGGGGAGGGCGCTTATGTTGCGGCTGAATAAAAGTTTGATCACGGACTTGAATCCGTCCTCGCATATCTCCGAATCCTTCCGCTCGCTGCGCACCTATATCCGCCAGCTGGGACTGCTTGGCGGAAACGCAGGCAAAGTGCTGCTCTTCACTTCAGCGGAAGGCGGAGAAGGCAAGACGACCATTCTGGCCAATCTGGCGGTTTCTTTCGTTCAGGATGGCAAGAGGGTTGCCGTTGTGGATTGCAACCTGAGACATCCCGGACTGCATTCCGTGTTTGAAGTGGAAGGCAGCCATGGGCTTGCCGCTTATCTGGGCGGCACTGAGGAAAGCAAAGATGTCGCAGTTTACGGAAATTTGGCGAATCTGGCCGTGATCCCTGCCGGTATTACCGCTGTCAGTCCGCCGGATCTGCTGGGTAACGACAAAATGGCAGCTCTGCTGGAAGAGCTGAAAACAAGCTTCGATCTTATCCTGCTCGACTCGCCGCAGGCAGTGGAGTTCAGTGATGCAAGAATCCTGGCCCCGCTGACGGACGGTGTCATCATCGTGGCAAGGCACGGCAAATCGAAGCGTGAAGCGCTCCGCAAGCTGAAGACGCTCATGGATCAGACCGGAACCAAAATTCTTGGCATTGCCATGAATCATAGTAAATGAGCTCACAAAACTTTTAGGAGGTAAGTGCGATGAAAAAGGTAAAAAAGGTAATTATCCCTGCTGCTGGGCTAGGAACGCGCTTCCTTCCCGCGACGAAAGCAATGCCTAAGGAAATGCTGCCGATCATCAACAAGCCAACTATTCAATACATCGTAGAGGAAGCTATCGCTTCCGGTATCGAGGATATCATTATCGTTACCGGTAAAGGCAAACGTGCAATTGAGGACCATTTCGACAATGCGTTCGAACTGGAATCCCGGCTGCTGGAGGACGGCAAGCTGGAACTGCTTAAAGAGGTTCAGCGTTCCTCTAAAGTAGAAATACACTATATCCGCCAAAAGGAACCAAAGGGATTGGGCCATGCGGTATGGTGCGCAAGACGTTTTATCGGAGACGAGCCCTTTGGCGTTATGCTCGGTGATGACATCGTAACCGGACAGGTTCCTTGCCTGAAGCAGCTGATCGACCAATATGAAGAAACACAGAACTCAGTGATTGGTGTTCAGGAAATTCCGGATGAATTCACTAACCGTTACGGGATTATTGAACCGGATCTGCAGGATGGAAGACTCTACCGGGTTAACAACTTCGTCGAGAAGCCGGCACTGGGTACAGCACCTTCCAATCTGGCCATTATGGGCCGTTATGTGTTCACTCCTAAGATCTTCAAATACCTGGACCTGCAGGAAAAAGGTGCTGGCGGCGAGATTCAGCTCACGGATGCGATCCAGAAGCTCAATCAAAGCGAACGGGTATATGCCTATAACTTTGATGGTACGAGATACGATGTCGGCGAACGCCTTGGATATATTTTAACTACATTGGAATTTGCCCTGCAGAGTGAGGACTTGCGCTATCCGGTAATGGATGCCATGTCGGAATGGCTCAGCAAGGCCGGACAAACCACGCTTAGCTAAAAATGAGGAGAACCACAAAACCTTTAGGAGGATTGAGGAGAAATGAGCATGCAAAAACTGCCGGAAGACTATGAGGCCGTCCTGCCGAAACTTTACATGCTACATGCCAAAGAAGGAAATAAAGGTATGGATTCCTATCTGGTGATGAAGCGGATTATCGACATTTTTTTCTCCGCTCTTGGCCTTCTCGTACTGCTGCCGCTATTCACTCTTGTTGCTGTCCTGATCAAGCTGGAGGATCCGAAAGGCAAAGTGTTCTTCCGGCAAACCCGGGTAGGCAAAGAAGAGAAGCTGTTCCCAATGTATAAGTTCAGATCTATGGTGTCTAATGCTGAAGAGCTGAAGGCGAATCTGATGGCTTATAACGAAGTGAGCGGCGCAATGTTCAAAATCAAGAATGATCCCCGGATTACACGGACGGGAAGATTTCTGCGCAAGACGAGCATTGATGAACTGCCTCAGCTCTGGAACGTGCTGATGGGCCATATGAGTCTGGTTGGCCCCCGTCCTCCGCTCGTTGAAGAGGTGGCGCAGTATTCGGAATACGACAAGCAGCGGCTCATAGTTACACCGGGCTGCACAGGTTATTGGCAGGTAAATGCCAGAAACAGCGTCGGCTTCGACGAGATGGTGCAGCTGGATTTAACCTACATCCAGATCCGGAGCACGATGCTGGATCTCAAAATCATTGCGAAAACCGCCCTAATGCTGCTCGGGTCCAAAAATGCTTATTAAAAATATGGAAATTGGGTGAATGCCGATGCTTGAATACGGAGATGTACCTAAGATTTCCATCATTATCTGTACCTATAACCGATCGGTTTTGCTAGTCAAGACCCTTCAATCGCTGCTGTCATTGGAGAATCTGCATCAGGCAGAGATCATCGTGGTGGATAACCACTCCAAGGATGATACGGCGTCCGTCACCAAAAGTTTTATGGAGACGGAAGGAGCAGAGATGGATATCCGTTATCTTCTGGAACCGGTACAGGGGTTGTCGGCAGCCCGAAATACGGGGATTCTGGCTTCCAAGTCGCCAATCATCGCCTTTCTTGATGATGATGCGATTCCTTGCCGAACCTGGATAACAACGATTGTTGACAGCTTTGAACAACATCCGGAAGTGATGGCCATGGGCGGAAAAATCGCTCCGATCTTTGAAAGTAAGCGGCCTGAATGGCTCATTAAGCCGTTTGAACTGCCTTACACGATTGTAGATCTGGGCGACCGGGTGAGGGAATATCCGAAACGGCTGCATCCCTGCGGAGCCAACATGGCTATGCGTAAGCTTGTATTTGACATCAGCCTGTTTCCTCTGGAGCTCGGAAGAAAGGGAGATTCACTTCTCTCCGGTGAAGAGACCTGGTTATTCGGTCAAATACAGGGAGAAGGACATTCCATTCTCTATCATCCTCAGATGGCGGTCGATCATTTCGTACCGGCAGGCCGTCTGACTGAAGATTGGATTATGAAAAGATATTACAGTCAAGGCATATCCAACGCTATGAAAAGCGAAGGTGTGAAGGGCAATCTGATCCTGCTGGTCAAGACGGCCGCCAAAGTAGTCTATATCATGGCGGATTCGATCCTCTCCAGAAGCAAGGGAAGAAAGCTTCTGAACAGATGCCGGCTGGAGAGCATTCGGGGAACTCTTCATATGATTTGGAACCGGAAGAGGCAATCTGCAGCGGGGTGAGGGAAGACAATGACTAATTTTGGGTGGGGCTCAAAAATCAACGCTTTGCCATACGGAATGCTCTACCTGGTGTCTGCCCTGTTCCTCGGAACAGCGGTCATTTACCAGCCGGCAATTGCGGTAGCTGCCGTACTCCTGATTATATTGCTGGTTGTCTCTCTCTCTCGTCCTGAACTGATCAGTTATTTCGTTCTGTTGACGACGGCGATCTCCATTAACTTCTTGTATAACGGCAGCATGTTCGGGATTGAAATTCTTTCCCTCTATAAGCTGGTTATCCTGATGCTTCTGGTGCCTTGCATTCTGGTCAATGGCCTGAAGTTCCGTCTCAGTCCTCCGCTCTGGGCCATGGTGGCACTGGTGTTCATCACCTTTGGCTTCTCGATCTGGTTGCCGGAGATGAGCTCATCCATTGCCATAAAAGCCTTTATCGGTCTGTCGCTTCCCTTCGTGTTTCTCCTGATCAACTGGAAGAAAGAAGTGGCTGAGAAGCAAATCCGCATCATCACTTTGCTGCCGCTGGTCAGCGTGCTGGCTGGAGTGGTGCTGCAGGCGGCTCATATCCATTCATTTCTCGATATCGAGTTCACGGGCGCTATACGGATACAGGGGGCGAACATTCCAGCGCATCTGGCTATGCTGGCTTTTATGGGAGTGGGCATCGCATTTATTGAGGTGAAACGGAGCCCGCAGCATATCAAGTTTTTCTACACCGTGCTGGCGCTGAACTTTCTAATCCTGATCGGAACAGGAACGCGGGGACCGATATTAGCCCTGGTTTTGATGGTTCTCTACTATTTTTACGACATTTCCCGTCAGTACTTAAAGGGGAGAACGCAATATCTGATTCCGCTGCTGTGCTCGTTTCTCCTGATTGTCTCGGCTGTCTATCTGCAGCTGGACAACATCAAGAAGCGCTCCTTCGAACGGACGACCGAAACGGGTGTTGATTTGTCGGGACGGGCGGAGGCCTGGGAATATTTCCTGCACAAAGCGGAGGATTCGCCCCTTGCGGGCAGAGGACTCGGTGCAGTGACTGTAGCCAATGACGGGTCGCTGTACAAAGGCTTTGTGGTTCCGCACAACGAGTACATCCGGTTTTATTTCGATGGAGGATATATCGGCGCCATCCTGCTGTTGCTTTCCTTATTGGCTGTGTTTCTTCTGGTTTACAGAGCTTTGGCACCGCCGGTCAAACCTTACTATCTGCTCTTTATTGCAGCGTTCCTAATTTATTCTTTTTCCGACAACACGCTGTCGACGGTCCAATCCATTATTCCGTTCTGTTGGTACCTGAACTGCCTGTATCGATCTTCACAGCCAACCGATTCCCCACAAAAAGAAGTGATACGATGAACCAAGTGAATATGTTCGATGTCAATTTCGATAACTACGATTTCATGGATCTGCTTGAATACATCGACAAGACCATTAAGGAAAGGAATCAATCCTACATCCTGACCTGCAATGTCGATCATGTAATCAAGCTTCGCAAGGACAAAGAGTTTAGGGCGGTGTATTCCGAAGCAGGCGCCGTAGTGGCGGATGGAATGCCGCTGATCTGGGCTTCGAAGATGCTGGGCAAGCCGCTGAAGCAGAAGGTATCCGGATCAGATCTCTTCAGCCGCCTGGGTGACGCCTTCGAGCAAAGAAAGTACCGGCTGTTCTTTCTGGGCTCGGCGGAAGGTGTGCCTGAGCGGGCGACAAAGAATTTAAAGGCGGCTTATCCCGGTATGAACATTGTCGGCTGTTATTCTCCCTCCTACGGTTTTGAGCACAACGAGGAAGAGAATCAGCGTATTATCCAAATGCTGACCGAAACCCAGCCGGATATTGTATTCGTCGGTGTGGGCGCACCGAAGCAGGAAAAATGGATCTACCGGCATTACACCTCCTACCGGGCGCCGATTTCCATCGGCGTGGGAGCGACTTTTGATTTCCTCTCGGGCTCCGTCAAACGGGCGCCGGACTTTATGCAGAAAACAGGGCTTGAATGGTTCTGGCGTCTGAGCCAGGAACCGGGGCGCTTGTGGAAAAGATATCTTGTCGATGATGCCCAGTTCCTGGTCCTGCTGCTTAAAGAGCTGCGCAAGCGGGATAAGATCAAGGGCGGAAGATTTGAGTAAATATACGAATTTTGGATGGCCGTAGGGCGGAGGTGGGGAAATGAAGATGATGAGCCAGAATGAAAGCAACCGGACATTGCCATCCCTCACTTCGGTGAAGTCAGGCGTCATGATGACGCTGATCTGCGTTATGTGCCTGGGGCTTCCGCTGCTGATCGGCTTCGCCAGTGCGAAGCTCAGTTCTTCCAGCAGTCTGCAGGGGGTCATTCTGGCAGGGATTCTATTCCCCGCCTTCCTGCTGGCGCTGCTGAAGCCGAAACACCTGATCGCCTATACTCTGCTGATCTGGGCGGTGGCCCCGGAGCTGCGGCGTATCGCCGACTGGTACGAAGGGGTATACCACTCGGTATCCCTGCTCAGCCTGGCGCCTCTGCTGACGGGAGCAACACTTGCGATTCCGGTGCTGAAGGAAATCCACAGAATCCGGAAATCCTCCACGCGGATCATCCTGCTGTTCTCGGTAGCGTTGGCCTACGGCGCATTGATCGGTCTGGCGAAGAACGGCATAGGCTCGGTATACGATTTGGCTAACTACATCGTACCGCTGCTGCTGATTCCGTTCTTCGCGGTAACGCGTTTCAAGCCTAAGGATATTGACCGGCTGCTGTACGCTTTTGCCAATATCGCAGTCCTGGTGGCGATCTACGGCATCATCCAATATCTGACGGTTCCTCCCTGGGACGCTTTCTGGATGAGGAATGCAGATATGATGTCCATCGGAACACCGTATCCCTTGGAAATCCGCGTCTTTTCCACTCTGAATTCTCCCGGACCGGCGGCGACCTTCCTGGTATTCGCCCTCGTCCCGATGATTCTGGAGAAAAGATGGCAAGGCACGCTGCGCTGGATCGGTGTCCTGCTCGTTGTGGTCTGTCTGCTGACCACGCTGGTGCGTTCCGCCTGGCTGGTACTGCTGGTTATGCTGCTGGTGTACATCGCCTCTTCTCCTTCCAAAGGGAAGTGGAAAACCCTGCTTCAGCTGGGATTTGTCGCCGTAGCGCTGATCTGGATCGTTCCCAAGCTGCCGGGAGCAGAGGGGCTGGTGGCCCGCATGGAGACACTTACCTCCGTACAGGAAGACCACTCCTATAATGAACGGCTCAGCTTATGGCAGAACATGCTGCCGATGGTAGCCGCTAATCCGGTTGGCCAGGGAATCGGCAGTGTAGGCCAAGGAACAAAGATTGGCAACGGCGGGGAGCTTGGAGAGTACGGCAACATGGACAACGGCGTTATCGCACTGCTGCTTACCTTTGGAGTACTGGGCGCCTTATTCTTCTTCGGCGCACTTGGGGCCGTCATTAAACAGATTGTGGTCAGAGTCACCAGCAAGGACAGTCTTCAGCCTTATGCCCGGCTATCGCTGGCAGCATGGATGGGGGCGGTAGTCAGCCTGGTGTCTGACAACGGATTCCCCGGACTCAAGGGATATCTGATATGGATGCTGATCGGCCTTGGGCTAAGCGCCAAAGAGATTATTGAGAGCAGAAAGAAGGGAACACCACATGCAGCAGTTGAACGCGAAATCACTTCCCACTAGCACAGTCTGGTCCTCGCTGAAGAAATTCACGAAGAGCAAGGACAACAGCTCGGCAGCCGTAAAAACCATGTTCGTCAGTGTGTTGATTCTGCTGGTTAACATGCTGACGGGTGTGCTGACTGCCCGCTATCTCGGGCCGACAGGCCGCGGGGAACAGACAGCTATGGTGAACTGGTCCCAGTTTCTGGCGTTCAGTATGAGCTTCGGTATTCCCTCGGCGCTGATCTACAATGCCAAGAAGAATCCGGATGAGGCCGGGGTGCTCTACCGGGTGGCGCTGATGATCGGCCTTGGGTTTGGCATGGTGGCCATGACAGTGGGAATCTTTGTCCTACCCTACTGGCTGGAGTCCTTCAGTCCGGAGGTGGTGGTTTTTGCGCAATGGTCGATGATCCTGTGTCCGCTGATTGTGATCTCGCAGATTAACAACGCGGCATTTCAGTTCAGAGGGGATTACAAGACCTTTAACTGGATGCGATATCTGGTTCCTCTGCTGACGCTGGCGGCCATTGGCATTCTGATCCTCACGGATCATATGAATCCATTTACTACGGCACTGGCTTACTTGGTTCCATCAGTACCGCTGTTTATCGGAATGACAATCTTGCTGCTCCGCACCTACAGGGTGAAGCTGAAGGATGCATACCTGAATTTCAAAAGATTATTCACGTATGGCCTCGGCTCTTACGGAAATGACCTGCTCGGCCAATTCTCCGGCTATATCGACCAGATCATTATTGCCGGTCTGCTGCGGCCAGCCGATTTGGGACTGTATGCAGTAGCAGTGAGTTTGTCACGGATGGTCAACTTCTTCTCGAACTCGATCACCGTGGTGCTTTTTCCAAAGGCCTCTGAGCTCTCGAAGGAGGAGGCGATCGCCCTTACCTTCAAAGCATTCCGGATCAGTACGACCTGCACCCTGCTCGGCGCGGTGTTCCTGATGCTGGTGGCCCCCTTCGTTATTCCGTTGCTGTACGGGAAGGATTTCAATACGGCGCTGACCGTATTCCGCCTGCTGCTGCTGGAAGTTACGATCAGCGGAGGCACACTGATTCTGGCTCAGGTCTTTATGGCGCTTGGCAAACCGAAATTCGTATCCATTCTTCAGGGAGTGGGCTTGATCTTGGTGATCCCGATGCTCTTCCTGCTGGTGCCAAAGTTCGGATTGTTCGGAGCAGGGGTGGCGATGTTGTCATCGGCTGTACTGCGGTTCTTGTTCATTATTCTCAATATTAAATACAACCTGAAGGTCAAGCTGCCGCGGCTGCTGATCAACGGGGACGACATTAAGTGGATGAAGACGACGATGAATTCTTATATTCATAAAAAACCCGCGGATACGAGCAGTTAGAGAGCAGAGGTACGATGCGAGCTGCTTAGCTGCTAAATAAACAAGGGACGGTGTAAGAGGAGTGGAGAGAAAGTTTGGAGCTGTAGAAGCGTTAGCGTTCGCCTTTGTTCTCTGATTTCAACCGCAGCTGGCGGTTCAATCATAGAAATCAGAGAACAACAGCGATCGAAAGCCCAAACATTTCTCGTAATGACGACAACCACCGGACCATCAAAGCAAAGGAGGAAACCTTCATGGATTCAGTGACAAGCGTGCTTGGCGGCCCGGGGAGTTACCCGATATCTGCTGTCATCATTGCTCAGGATGACGAAATTCGAATATCCAAAGCAATTCAATCCTGCCGACTTTTCGCCGACGAGGTGGTTGTAATCGACGGAGGAAGCAAAGACGGGACGGTGCAATTGGCCGAAAGCCTGGATTGCCGGGTATACGTCAACCCATGGCCCGGATACGCGAAGCAAAGAGAATTCGGAGTGGAACGCGCCGTCCATGATTGGGTCTTCCTGATTGATACCGATGAAGTGGTCAGCGATGAGCTGGCCAAGGATATTCTTGAGCGCAAGCCGGCGCTGACGGACCGGGGCGTAGCTTACTCGCTATACCGGATCGGTGATTTTCTGGGCAGATGGCTGGATAAGGGCGAATATCTGGTGCGGCTGTACAACCGCAAGGAGTACGGCATCCGCAACTCCCTGGTGCATGAAATGCCCGAGGTGTTGGAGGAACGGACGGTTCGCTTGAACGGAACGCTTTGGCATCAGGGCTTCCGCAGCATCAATGACCATGTAACCCGGTTTAATAAATACACCGACCTGGAAGCGCAGAGCGCTTATGCGAGCGGCAAGCCGTTTAAGCTGAGAAATCTGCTGCTGCGGCCGCCGGCACGGTTCCTGCAGAAATATTTTCTGCATGGTTTGTTCAAGAAAGGCATTGCAGGGTTCGCGGTATCCGTATTTTGGGTGATGTATGAATTCATGGTCGGCTTCAAGCATTACGAATTGAACAGCTCCGGCAAGCTGGCCCAGCATAATGCACAGGGGCAGGCCGAGAAAGAAAAGAAAGGGGAGAGAAGCTATGCCGTACAGTGACGGATTAAACATTATGACGACAGGCCTCAGTTGGCCTTCGTTTCAGCCCGGCGGGCTTAACACTTATTTTAAATCCGTTTGCGAGCAGCTCTCCTCACGCAACCAGGTGCATGCGCTGATCTGCAGTCAGGAGACGCCATCCACCTCGAAGGAACTGATTATTCATAACGCCGGAGATCCCAAGGAAACGATCTGGAAGCGTAAGGATGCCTTTCAGCGTAAAGCAGCAGATTTGATGGGCAGCGGGAGCGGGCGCATTGATATTCTATATACCCACTTCGCACCCTACGGCGTTGGGCCGGCGATGGAAGCGAAGAAGCGGGGGATTCCGGTGGTCATGACTTTTCATGGCCCATGGAATGAAGAGATGAAGATCGAAGGCCAGGGCATTAAGCACCGGGTCAAAACAACGATTGCCAAATCTATTGAACGCAAGGCCTACAAGCTGGCCGACCAGTTCATTGTACTTAGCGAGTATTTCCGTGACATGCTGCACAGTCTGCATGGTGTGCCGCTGCACAAAATCATCGTAATCCCGGGTGCAGCCAATGTGGAGCGGTTCATCCCTGCCAGCAACCGGCTGGCTGTCCGCCGGACGCTGAATTTGCCGGAGGGAGCAACGACGGTACTGACGGTCCGGCGGCTGATGAACCGGATGGGGCTATTGCAGCTTTTGGAAGCCTGGAAGCAGGTATCCGAGCGGTTCCCGAACGCGATTCTGCTGATCGGAGGCAAAGGTCCGCTGCGCGGAGAGCTGGAAGAAAAAATCTCCGATTATGGTCTCAGTAACAAAGTCAGGCTGCTTGGCTACATTCCCGATCATGAACTGGCTTCGTACTACCAGGCTGCTGACATGTTCGTGGTTCCTTCACAGGCACTCGAGGGCTTTGGACTTATTACCGTTGAAGCACTGGCTTCCGGTCTTCCGGTTATGGCTACTCCGGTCGGAGGCAACAAAGAGATTCTGCAGGGCTTCCGTCCGGAGCTGCTGTTCAAGGGTTCGACCAGTGATGATATGGCGGAGGGCATGATTCATATGCTCAGCAACCGCAAGCTGCTTCCCGGCCGTGACGAATGCAGAAACCATGTGCTGGAGAAATACACCTGGCAGCATGTGGGCGATCAAGTGGAATCGGTATTCCTTCAAACATTGGGAAAGGGTGTGGCTGCAGGATGCTAAAAGTCGCTTATATTGATCACACCGCCAAGTGGAGCGGAGGAGAGGTTGCACTGTTCAACATTCTCACCAACATCGGCAAAGAGATTCAGCCGCTGGTCATCCTGGCCGAAGAAGGGGCGCTGGCTGAACGTCTGCGGGAAAAAGGCATCGACGTCCGCATCATCCCGCTTGATGAGAGCATCCGCAGCCGCGGCAGAAATGCCTTCAATTTCGGCGCTCCGGCTGCGGCGTTCAAGCTGCTGGCTTACGGCCGCAAGCTGGCGCCTCTGCTCAAACAGGAAAAGGTGGATTGTGTGCACACCAACTCCCTGAAATCTGCCTTCTACGGTGCAGTTGCCGCGAAGAAAGCGGGAGTGCCGCTGATCTGGCATATCCGGGACCATATCGGTGCCCCGTACCTGAAGCCGGTTGTCGCCAAGGCGATCCGGCTGCTGTCACGCCTGCTTCCCAATGGCGTGATTGCCAATTCCCATTCCACGCTGAATGCGCTGGAGCTGCCGCGCTCGAAGAAGACACTGGTGGTCTACTCCGCTTTTGCCAAAGCAATCGGTGAAAGCATCGGCAGACGGGACCAGAAGGATTTCAACGTCCTGTTGGTGGGCCGGCTGGCGCACTGGAAAGGCCAGCATATCGTGCTGGAGGCTGCCAAAGCGTTCAAGGACGACAGCCGTGTCCAGTTCTGGCTGGCCGGTGATGCCTTGTTCGGGGAAGAGGAATATAAACAGGAATTAATTCAGAAGATGCAGCAGGATGGGCTTACCAACGTCAAACTGCTGGGTCATGTGGATGACATACAAGGCCTTATGAAAACTGCTGATTTGCTGATTCACACTTCGATTACCCCCGAGCCATTCGGCCAGGTTATCGTCGAAGGCATGGCGGCTGGACTGCCGGTAATCGCCTCCAATGAAGGCGGCCCGGTAGAAATTGTGGTTCCCGGTGTAACGGGACTGCTGATCCAGCCTGGAGACCCAGTCGTACTTGCAGATTCCATCACCTGGATGCTGAACCATCCCGAAGAGCGAAGAAGGATGGCGGAAAGTGGAATGAAGCGGGTAAAAGAGCATTTTGTCATCGAGAATACGGTCAAGGACATCGTCGCTTATTACAAAGGATTGCTCGCCGCAACCTGAGCTGTTTTTCCGGACAATGCTAAAGCTTAAGGGCACCGTTCCTTCCATGCATTCACTACTTGATGATGCTGCTCCATAAAACTTTGAGGATGATTTACATGAAAATTGCGATAGCGCACGATTACTTAATCCAAATGGGCGGAGCGGAAAGAGTTGTGGAGGTCTTTCACCACATGTATCCGGAGGCTCCGATCTTCACGACGGTTTTTAACGGAAGCCGCCTGACCGACAACCTCAAAGATGCGGATATCCGGGCCTCCTGGCTGCAGAAGATCCCGGGAGTGAAGGCCAATTTTAAAGGGGTACTGCCGCTTTATCCGATGGCCATTCGTGATTTGGACTTTAGCGGGTACGATATTGTCCTGAGCTCCAGCAGTGCTTTTATGAAAAGCATAAAGGTTCCCGAATCCACGTTTCATCTATGCTACTGTCATACGCCAATGCGCTTTGCCTGGGATTATGACACGTACATGGAGCGGCAATCGAATTCCGGACTGTTCAAAAGACTGCTCAAGGTCTATATGCAGCGGCTCAAGACCTGGGATCAGCGGACATCCAAAAATGTAAACCAGTTCGTGGCCAACTCTTCCGTAGTGAAGACGCGGATTCAGAACTATTACCATAGGGATGCCGATGTGATCTTCCCGCCGATCAATACAGCCCGCTTCACCAGTTCCAGCTCTATCGGCGACTATTACCTGATCGTCTCCCGGCTTGTATCCTACAAAAGGATCGACCTGGCAGTGGAGGCTTTTAGCCGGAATGGCCTTAAGCTCTATATCGTCGGCGACGGGCCGGACCGTAAGCGTCTGGAGGGAATGGCCAAAGATAATGTCACTTTTCTGGGCCGGCTGGAGGATGAAGAGGTTACTGGCCTGATGTCGAAATGCCGGGCGTTTATTTTTCCGGGAGAAGAAGATTTCGGAATTACGCCCCTGGAGGCGAATGCTGCAGGAAGACCGGTCATTGCTTATCAGGCCGGAGGGGCGCTGGATACCATAATCCCTTATGTCAATGGCGTATTCTTTCAGAATCAGGAAGTGGATGATCTGCTGAAGGCTATCCACGAAGTGGAGTCCTATGCGTGGGACATCAGCAAGATTATGGGGCATGCGCATAAATTCGATGAACAGACGTTTATGGTTCAGTTCAAGCAGTATGTGGAACAGGCCTACGTTAATTTTCTTAAAGGAGGATGATTATATGAAGCTGGCAGTAATCGGTACCGGCTATGTCGGTCTTGTATCTGGCGTATGTTTTACACTTAACGGGAATCATGTCATCTGCGTCGATAAGGATGAGGAGAAAATCAATAAATTGAACCGGATGGAATCCCCCATCTATGAGCCGGGTATTGAGGCGCTGATCGAAATGAATCTCCGTGAGGGCAGATTATCCTTTTCGGCAGATCTGCAGGAATCGGTGCGCCTTTCTGATATCGTCATCCTCGCTGTAGGAACGCCTTCCCTGCCGGGCGGCGAAGCAGATTTAACGTATATCGAGGGAGCAGCCACAGAAATTGCGCAAGCGATGGAAGGCTATAAAATCATCATGACCAAGTCGACCGTACCGGTTGGCACAAATGAGAAAATCCGCAATCTTATTGCTTCCCACACGAATCATCCCTTCGATATCGTCTCCGCTCCCGAATTCCTGCGTGAAGGCTCGGCGATCCGCGATACGCTTCATCCTGACCGGATTGTGATTGGTCTGGATAATCCGCTTTTGGAGCCAACGATGCGCCAGCTTCATCAAGGCTTCACTGAAAATATCTTCGTAACAGATATCCGTAGTGCGGAAATGATTAAATATGCATCGAACGCTTTCCTGGCAACCAAAATCTCCTTTATCAACGAAATTGCCAACATTTGTGAAAAAGTGGGAGCTGATGTAACCGAAGTGGCGGAAGGCATGGGGATGGACCGGAGAATCGGCTCAAGCTTCCTGCAGGCCGGAATCGGTTATGGAGGCTCCTGTTTCCCGAAAGATACCAATGCGCTGATCCAGATCGCCGGCAACGTGGACTATGAGTTCAAGCTGCTGAAATCGGTGGTTGAGGTGAATAAAGGGCAACGGTTTATGATTATTTCCAAACTTCATGAGTCGCTCGGCAGCCTGCGCGGCGCGGTTATCGGAATTTGGGGGTTGGCCTTCAAGCCGAACACCGATGATGTACGCGAGGCTCCTGCCCGGGAAATCGTCGAAGCGCTGGTAGCGGAGGGAGCTACAGTGAAGCTCTATGATCCTATTGCCGCCGATAACTTCAAAATGCAATACGATCATCCGCAGCTCCGCTGGTGCGGCCTGCCGGAAGAAGCGGCAGAAGGCAGCGATGCCGTATGCCTGCTGACCGACTGGAGCCAGTTCAAGGATATCGACCTGCATCGCTTGGCGGGCAGTATGCGCCGCCAGGTTCTGATCGACGGCCGCAACGTCTACTCCAAGGAGCAGATCGAAGGCACCGGCCTGGAGTACCATTCCGTCGGACGCCCGCAAATGGGCGGACTGAGCGGGTATTCGGCCAGTGTGGCTGGCGCGATCTAAGCCTTAAGCTTGCTCTGCTAAGTTCCCAGCTCTGTAAAGCACTTCGCTCTTACCTGCCGCCAACCAGGCGGCAATGCCGGATCTTTAGCAGAGAGCTTCGCCTGCGGGTGAAGCAAGCGAAAGGTGTGATGCTTTCAGAACGCTTGGCCCGGCAAGAGTTCTTAACCGGTAAGCTGTTATGGAATGGAACGGAGAGGAATTTTGGAACTGTAGGAGCGAATGCGTCCGCCTTTGTCTGCGGATTTCCACCGCGAACAGCGGTATAAATCATGAAATCTGCAGACAACAGCGGCCGAAAGTCCAAACATTCCTTGCAGTGACTCTAATAACAGCCCAAGCTGTTAGAATTCTTGCGCAGCCTGCAGTGCTGCCCGAAGCAGTCTGTCTTTTGCATTAGCCGAACTGCAGCTCACAATAACAATCCGATATTTTCGCGTCACACATAATGAGGAGGGTTCCATATGAAACTGGTACTTCTATCAGGCGGTTCAGGAAAACGTCTCTGGCCATTGTCCAACGATTCACGTTCGAAGCAATTTCTGAAGGTACTTGAGAGCCCGACGGGTGAACCAGAATCCATGGTGCAACGGGTATGGCGGCAGCTGGAGGAAGCTAATATGTCGGGTTCGGCTTATCTGGCTACCGGCCGCAGTCAGGTGGAAATGATTCAAAGCCAGCTTGGCAGCGAGGTACCTATCATCGTTGAGCCGGAACGCCGCGATACGTTTCCGGCGATTGCCCTGACAGCAGCCTACCTGTATTCCATGGAAGGCGTTTCGCCAAGCGAGACCGTGGCCATCCTGCCGGTCGATCCTTATGTGGAAGCCGCCTTCTTCGATACAGTAGTGCAGCTTGAGCAAACGATGCAGGAGAGCGGAGCGAACCTGGCGCTGATGGGTGTAGTACCCGAGCATGCTTCAGAAAAATACGGATATATCATTCCTACCAGCGCAGAGGCGGGAGCAAGCGGTTATCTGCAGGTAAGCCACTTCCAGGAGAAACCTGACCGTGAGCAGGCCGAGGAACTGATCAGCCGGAATGCCCTCTGGAACTGCGGCGTGTTCGCGTTCCGCTTGGGCTATCTGCTTGATATTCTGCAGCGCAAGGGATTGCCGCTGAACTATGAGGAACTGCAGAAGCAGTACAAACTGCTTGCTTCCATCAGCTTTGACTATGAAGTGGTGGAAAAAGAGGAGAAAATCGTAGTTCAGCCTTATGCCGGATTCTGGAAGGATCTGGGCACCTGGAACACGCTGACCGAAGAAATGAACAGCAACCATGTGGGCAAAGGGTTCGTGACGGCCGATTCCGAAGGCACATGCCTGATTAATGAGCTGGATATTCCGATTACGGTGATCGGCGCGAAGGATCTGATTATCGCTGCCAGCCCGGACGGGATTTTGGTTACCCATAAAGCGGAGAGTCCGAGAATCAAGGAAGTGCTGAAGTCTTTTGAACAAAGACCGATGTACGAAGAACGCCGCTGGGGCCATTACAAAGTCATTGATTATGTGAAATACGATGAGGGAAATGAAGTGCTGACCAAACGGATTTTTATCGAAGAGGGTAAAAATATCAGTTACCAGCTGCACCATAAGCGCAGTGAAATCTGGACATTTGTCAGCGGTGAAGCAAGCATTGTGATTAATGAGAAGATGCATAATGTGAAGGCAGGAGATGTGGTGCGTATACCGGAAGGCACCAAACATGCGATCCTTGCGCTGACGGATGTAGAGTTTATCGAGGTACAGACCGGTTCGGAACTGGTAGAAGAGGATAACATCCGCATCACCTTGGATTGGGAAGATATAGCTTTGCAACAGTTTATCTCTTAGGCCTAAATAATCTATTTAACCAATTGTTGCAAATCTAAAACAGGCATTTAGAACCATTTATTAGTTTATTTTTATTAATGCTCTAAATAAAAACTTCATAGGGACGATACTTACGGTAAGAGGGATAAATCCTTCCAAAACGACAAAGGCAAACCTAATCGAAAGATAGGGACGCAAAGCCATAGGGCCTTCGCAAGAGTGGCAGCCTGGCTACCGAAAGGAAGATAATTTTGAAAACTTACCGTAAGTCTCGTCTGCTGTCCACCTTGCTGTCTCTTGCCATATTGTTCACCGCAGTGCCTTTAGGATTAGGGCTGTCGCCTTCATCCGCAGAAGCCTCATCAAGCACAGGAGTGCCGGTTAATCCGGACGCTTCAGCCGAAGCTGTCAAGCTGCTTAGTAACCTCTATTCCATTACCGGAAAAGGGATTATCACTGGACAGCACGATTATTTGGAGAGCCCGGATGAATTCAGCAACAAGTTGAAGGGAACAAGCGGAGAACATGCTGCTCTTCACGGATATGAGCTTGGCGTAATTAGCGGCCAGTCGGAGAGTACGGCTGCTTCGCAGCGCAAGAATGTGGTGAACAGCGCGATCAACTGGTACAAGAACGGCGGCATTGTCACAATGACCTTTCATCAGAATCTGCCCGGGACGGCTTACCTCTGGTCCAATGTGCAGAAGCCGCTCACCCAAGCGGAATTTAACAGGTATGTAACGCCGGGCACGACAGAATACGCCAGCCTGATCACGGATCTGGATAAAGTGGCGGTGTCGCTCAAAAGCTTGCGGGATGCGGGAGTTCCTGTACTTTGGAGACCTTATCATGAAATGAACGGCAACTGGTTCTGGTGGGGGAAGAAAAGTAATTTTGCTGAACTGTGGAATATTATGTATGACCGTTTCGTGAACGTTCATCAATTAAACAATCTGTTGTGGGTATGGAACCCCAATGCACCGAATGCCTGGTCCGATCCTTATGCGCTGACCTATCCGGGAGCAAGCAAAGTGGATGTTCTTGCAGCAGATATATATGATAACGACTATATGAATAAGTATTATGATAGTTTGCTTAGTCTGGCTGCCGGTAAACCGATAGGTATTGGTGAGAACGGTGAGATGCCCAGCACGGCCAAACTGAAGCTCTCCCAGAAAAATTTCGTTTTCATGATGAACTGGGGAAAAATGCTCTATGAGAAAAACAGCACAACTACGATTAAGAGTTTCATGAGCGATAGCTATACACTGACCCGGGATAAATATAAGAGTTGGAGTGCACCAGCCGCTGCGCCGACGGCAACACCGACACCAACACCAACGGCAACTCCAACGCCGAAGCCGACGGCAACACCGACAGCAACGCCAACGGCAACACCGACACCAACGCCAACAGCAACGTCGAAGCCGACGGCAATGCCAACGCCTGACTCTAATGATTCAGTGGAAGCGCCTGTGGTGAGCGGACTTAAGGGAGAGTACTTCAAAAATATGACGCTTTCCGGTACGCCCGCCTTGGTGCGCAACGATGCATTGCTTAACATTAACTGGCGCCAGGGTTCGCCGGATCCTTCAATCGGTGTAGATTCCTTCTCCGTCCGCTGGACCGGTCAAATCAAGCCAACGTATAGTGAGACTTATCAGATTTCCACCACTTCGGATGACGGTATCCGCGTTTATATTAACGGTAAAGCTGTCATTGACAGCTGGATGAAACAGAGCGGAGCCGAGCGTACCGGAAGCATCGCTTTAACAGGCGGTCAGTTGTACGACATCAAGGTCGAGTATTACGAGAATGCCGGCGATGCGAATATCCGCTTAATGTGGCAAAGTCAAAGCCAAGTCAAAGGGACGGTTCCGGCCAGCGCATTGTTTGTGAATGCCGGGGCAGCTGCTGCCAGCCTGGAGGACAGTACACCCAGCCTGGTTGCAAAACCGGCTTTAGCGGCGACAGCAGCACCAGCCGCAACGGCAACAGCAACGCCGACACCTGCGTCGGCGCCAACGGTAACACCGACGCTTGCACCAACACCGGTGCCAACAGCAGCACCAACGCCAACACCGGTGACAACGGCAACACCGACGTCGGCGCCAACACCAACACCAACAGCAGCACCAACGCCAACACCAGCACCAATACCGGTGCCAACACCGACAGCAGCACCTGCTGAGAATGGGCTAAAGGCAGAATATTTCAATAATATGCTGCTGTCAGGCACTCCGGCACTTGTACGTAACGACGCCATTCTTGATTTCAATTGGCGTCTAGGCACTCCGGATGCTGCAATCGGCATCGATTTCTTCTCCGTACGCTGGAGCGGCAAGATTAAGCCGCTCTACAGTGAAATGTACACAATCTATACTACTTCAGATGACGGCATCCGCGTTTGGGTCAATGACAGTCTTGTGATTGACAGCTGGATGAAACAGAGTGGAACCGAACGCATGGGAAGCATCAGCCTGAATGCCGGGCAGCTATATGATATTAAAGTGGAGTATTACGAGAATCAAGGGGATGCCAGAGCGCGTCTAATGTGGGATAGCCCAAGCCAAGTAAAGGGTACTGTTCCTGCGAGCGCCCTGTTTCTTCCTTCCGCTTCCTAAGCAGAGCGACTGGTTAGCTTCTGTATTCACCGGCGGGTGCTGGTTAAGACGTTACAATTATAATTCCTAAAGTCCACTCTTAGTGGCCCTGCTTATCAGCAGGGCTACTAAGCTATAGCCCCCATTTGGCCTCGGGATGTATGAACCTGCATAGGGAACTCATCCTGTGTGCCGTGGCGGCATTTCGCTGGAGAAAGGAGATTACGATTTGAACACTTACCGCAAGTACCGCCTGTTTAATACGATTTTACCTCTTATATTAATATTTTCCCTGCTGCCCTGGTCAGAAGCGAGGAGTCTTCCGGTTCCCCGGACGATAGTTACACCTGCTGCTGCCATCACTCCCATCAATCCCTCAGCTTCGGAGGAGGCTGCCGATCTGCTCAGCTATCTGGTTGATCTTGGAGGCAAGGGAATGATATCCGGCCAGCATGACTATTTGGAGACCCCGGATGAATTCAACAATAAGCTGAAGCATGCAAGCGGACAATATGCCGTATTGCATGGTTATGAGCTGGGAGCGATTAACAACCAGCCGGAGGGCACCATCGTGAAGCAGCGCCAGAATGTCGTGAAGAGTGCGATCAAATGGCACCAGGGCGGCGGAATTGTGGCGATGACCTTCCATCAGAATTTGCCGGGCACCTCCCCGGAATGGGCTAATGTGCATATGAGCCTGAGCCAAGAGGATTTTGATGCTTATGTTACGCCGGGCACCCCGCAGTATAAGAACCTGATCGCTGAGCTTGATGAGGTAGCCGAATATTTGGGAGACCTGCGCGATGCGGGAGTGCCTGTGTTATGGCGCCCTTATCATGAGATGAACGGCAACTGGTTCTGGTGGGGGCAGAAGGACAACTTCACCGAACTTTGGGACATTATGTATAACCGTCTGGTGAATGTTCACAAGCTGGATAACCTCCTGTGGGTATGGAATCCGAATGCGCCTAATGAGTGGTCGGATGGCTATGAGCCATATTATCCGGGTGCCGGGAAGGTTGACGTTCTGGCGGCGGATATTTATAACAATGACTATAGACAGTCTTATTATGAGAAGCTGCTGAAGCTGGCCGACGGCAAGCCGATCGGGATCGGTGAAAGCGGAGAACTGCCAGACCCGCTCATATTGTCCCGAACGCAGAGTAAATGGGTATATACCATGACATGGGGAAAAATGCTGACCGAGAAAAATAACCTCGAGCAGATTAAGAGCTTTATGAGCGATGATTATACCGTGTCGCGGGATGATTATAAATTAACGCTGGTCGGTAAAAACAATAACCCGGCCCCGGTATCCCGAACCGGATTGACGGGAGAATATTTCAATAATATGGAGCTGTCGGGCAAAGCCGTCCTGGTCCGCAACGACAATAAGATCGACTTCAACTGGCATGGAGATTCACCGTCTTCAGGAATTGGCAAGGATGCTTTCTCGGTGCGCTGGAGCGGCAAAATCAAGCCGGTTTACAATGAGAAATATAATTTCATAGCCTCCTCGGATGATGGGATACGTGTATGGATCGACGGCAAACTGATCATCGACAGCTGGAAGAAGCAAAGCGGTGTCAGCCGTGAGGGAAGCATGGTCCTGGAAGCGGGAAGCTCGTATGACATCAAGGTTGAATATTACGAGAACAGTGGAGATGCCAGTATTCGCCTTATGTGGAAGAGCCCAAGCCAGAAGCAGGCGGTTATTCCCAA
This sequence comes from Paenibacillus sp. IHBB 3054, assembly GCF_051594305.1. Taxonomy (NCBI): domain Bacteria; kingdom Bacillati; phylum Bacillota; class Bacilli; order Caryophanales; family Paenibacillaceae; genus Paenibacillus; species Paenibacillus sp. IHBB 3054. The sequence continues at coordinate 53,490 of NZ_JBOFBG010000009.1, forward strand.
AGGCGCGTTGACTTCAAAATAATGAAATGAAAGCAATAAGTCATTGTGAGGCAGGCACCCCGGAAGAAAGCGAGGACAAGGAATGAGGACTAGAACTAAGAAGAACAAGAATAAACCTCTACATCTACTGTTAAAATTCGCAGCTTTAACCCTCTTGTTTCTATTGTCTGTTTCTATCTTCGGAGATGACGGGACGAAGAGGGCCGAGGTGGAGGTTGACATGTCCAAATTGTCCGCAGCGAAAGATGCAGGACCCGCATTGCCGGACGGAACTGTGCTGTGGCAACTGGGCAAGCACGACGGAACAGCTGGTGAATTTGCGGCTGCCGGCTCTTCGGCCGCTAAGGAGGCATTTAAGGTTGCCTCCGTTTCGGCCAAGACTGCGGAGCTCCAAAGTGTGCCCTCCGGTCTTAGAGGCGACACTAATCCTGAGCTGAGGATTATGTATAAGCTGGATAAGATCCCGGTCAACGGGGTCTTATTTCGCGTAAGCATCATAGATGCCTATAAATCCATTCCGCAAATGAGCGTATTCTCCAACCAGCAGCTGTCGGGGATTATCCAGATTGCTGGTGTTGCCGGTACAGACAGCAAATATACGTTCCGCAAAACGTATGAGCTATATATCCCGAAAGAGCAGCTGGTGGCCGGAACCAACGAACTAAAGCTGCAGGCGGCCCGCGGGATCTATTCCTCCGATTTGGAGGATAAGTACAACTGGTGGACCTGGGATGACCTCAGCCTGGAGTCGCTGAATGCCCCAATCAAGGAGCCGATTCATGGCAGCTACACACTGACGGGCACCATGGTGAACAACAAGCAATTTTATTTTGACGAAGGTGCAGTTACGCATCTGCCTTATATTATGAAATGGCTTGGAGTAGCTTACAGCGGCAATATTATGCGAACCAGCTGTGCCAGCGATGTCGGCCGCTCCTGTTCGAATATGGAGGAGTACTACAAGGTGCTCAAGGATTACAACATGCAGGCCGTTGCGCTGTATTTGTATACCGGTGATATTAAGCTTAAGGCGGATGGCTCACTGCCGGATGACGCCGAGAAGAAACTGACTGATTATTTCCAGAAGTACAGCCCGTACTTCCAATATTATGAGGTGGACAATGAACCCGGTCTGTTCAATCGTTCGAAGGCAGTGAACCTGGCGATTGCCAACTGGCTGAACGAGAAAGGCAAAACTATAGCTTCCCATCTGCAAACCGTGGCACCGGGTTGGGCCTATTGGCCGAGTTATAGTACGGATTCCTGCGGCAACCAGAAAGGCACACTTAAACAGTGCGGCGATCCGGACGGTTGGGAACGTGATTCGGAGCAACGCAACGAGCTGGAGGAAGTGACGGATTTAACGAATGGACATTCTTATGGTGAATCCTATATTTTCAGCCATGGAGGAAGCTTTACCGAGAATCTGAAAACCTTTGGCGGAACTGCGGACGGCCTCGGCAAAAAAATGCTGACGACGGAGTTCGGTACTTCAGACACACATGTAGATGCCTACCAATACGGGGCGGCTGAACGGACATCGGCGGTCTTCGACCGGATTATGCGCGGTCATATCGGCTACGCGGATATGTTCATCCAGCATGCCGCCTTCTTCAAGAATTTCAGTCTGTTCAAATACGGATTCAATCTGGAAGAGCATGATCCGGCCAAAACAGAGATCTACTATACCAAAGAGGGCGAGGATTCCCGGGTCAGCATTATGAGAAGGCTCAGCCTGGCTTACGCTACCCACGGAGCTCCATTAAGTTATGAAATCACCAATAAGGATGAACTAGCCGACAAGCTGTTATATGTACGAGCTGTAGATACCTCAACACTTGAGCCTCAACCCGGAAGCAAAGCCACCTCCAACAAGGTGCTGGTCAATTTCGTCAACTTTGAGGATACACCGCAGACGGTTCATGTGAAAATAAACATGCCGAAGAAAACTGTGTATGAAGGTGAACGGTTCGGCAGCGGTGATTCATACGAGGCGGCACGCAGCTATGTATCCGGCAAAAGCGCTACACCTGTACTGGAGTTTACCGAGACTTTAGCTCCGGGCGAAGCGGTGCAGTATATCCTGCAGCCATCCTCCGAGGTGGCGGATACTGCACCGCAGAGTTTTAAAGCTGCTGCAGTCAAAGGTTTGTCCGTAAAATTGAACTGGCTGGAGGCCCCTGGAGCAAGCTATGAAGTGCTCCGGGCCGACGGCTCAGGCACAGACCTGAAGGTTATCGCAACGGGGATAAAGGATACGGAATACACCGACAGCAAGCTGCAGGAAGGAACATTATATACGTACGCGGTTAGGGTACCTGGTTCCAGCGTCATGTCGGAGAAGACACAGATTACAGCAACAGGGCTGGTTCCTTTGGACCGTTCGCAGTGGAAGGTATCCTCCAACGTCAATACCGAGGCGTCCTATCCCGGAAATGCGATTGACGGAGACCGGCGCACACGCTGGGATACGGGTAAACATCAAGCCTCCGGAGAGTATTTGCAGGTCGATCTCGGGAAGGAACATAGTATAGAAGCGGTGGAAATGGATTACACATTATCTTCTTATGATTATCCACGGGGATATGAGCTTTATGTATCGGATGACGCCAGCAATTGGAAGCGCATAGCTTCCGGAAAAGGGAAGCTGGAGAAGACCAAGATAGAGTTTGCCAAGGTGAATGCGCGGTACATCAGGATTCTGCAGACCGGCTCGGGAGGAAATTACTGGTCCATTCAGGAGCTGCAGATTTTTTCAAGAGAATAGAGAAGCTGGGATTGGGCTGGCCGCATTTTTAAGAGAACTGATGAGGGCTGAAGTTATAAGAAATTTATAAGGAAACCGAGGACTGCCCTGTTCCGTTCTTATCGAAATTGCGGCAAAGATTTATGAATTCACTTTCGGAGATATGTCCGTGTTTATACAACGCGTGGAAGCTTTCTTTTAGGTCTATTGTGCCTTCGTGCTTCATTCCTAACTGGTTTAGCAAGCTGCGAATAGAAAATTCTAATCTCATCAACTAAGCTCCTCCGCGAATATCTAAAATTAGGTAATTCATGTAAGCCTACTTTACTACTATTTCAAAAAAAAGAATGTCACTATGTGTCGGTGATAAAACTAATATTTTAAGTACTTTTGACTCATTTTACTCGTTTTTGACTAGGCTGCAGAGGAATATGTTGAAATGTATTCAGCAGACTAGAGAAGTATACATAAGAATTGCAAGAGGAGCAGGAATAAAAAATAATCACGACAGCTCCCTTAACTAGCGGAACCGCCGTGATTATGATGGATATTGATTCATTGTTGACCATTGTCGCCAGAACCGGCGGCCGCCCTGTTCTGAACTACCCGCTCCAGCAGCATGCGCACAAGCTCCAAATCCTGCTCTTCCAAAGGAACGCCGTCCCAATGCAGCTGATGCTGGTTAAGGATCTCTCTGGCATTGTTCGTGATTTCCATGGGGTCGGGGTTATCGGTAAGGCCGATGAGATAATCTGAGGTAGTATGAAGCTTCTTGGCAATCAGTTGAGTATTTTCAAGGGTAGGCTGACGGTATCCGGATTCATACCCGGCATACGTACTTTTGGCGACGCCAACCGCTTCAGCAACCTCCTGCATTGAGAATTTTCTTGTTTTTCGTAGCTGTTTCAACCGTTTAGCAAACATCTGCATGCCTCCAATTGCGGGTTCCAACATGATTGGATATAGGCGTAATTCGTATTGAATCATTTTTGGATATTATACCATAAACATAACTGAACGAACATCCATCCCTTTTCCAGCCGCCAACCCGCTTGGGAAACTCCCCCGCACATCCCTCGGTACTTTAAGAGTGTTCTATTTTCAAGGGAGAAATATAGAATTAACAGTGGTCACCTGTTTGCTTACGGTTTTGCTCTGGAACGTGGAATTGTATACGGTGATTGTTCCCCCCACAGGCAAATCAGTATTATAAATAGCCAATTTGCTGTATCCAACGGTAGAGGCCATAAATTTGCTATTGTACACTTTCACCTTTGCGTTCGACAATACCGCGATATCCGCTTTGGGATCACCGGTATAATTGGCGGAGCCGTTGTTTTTAAAGATTGAATTGACAATCGTTACCTCCGCATAATCTTCAACATGAACACCTTGTCCCCGGATATGAATAAAGCTGGAGTTTTTGATGACAATGTTTTTTGCGGACAAGGCAACGCCTACTCCAAATCCCGCCCAGCGGGAAGGGCTGGTGTTGGTATCAAATACACAGTTCTCGATGACCCAGTCACGGCTTGGAGCATTGATTTCAATCCCGTCTCCTTTGATATTCACAAACCGGGTATTCAGGATCTTAACCTCGTAGCTCGGATTTATATTCGACAGAATGCCATAGCCGGAATTTTCGAACAGGCTGTTAAATACAGTTAGCCGGTTGACTGTTACCGCATTCTGAATCCCTTGAACGCTGCATTCGAATCTGACGTCGATAATGTTGATGTCGTCCCCGTTCGGCATAATGCCAATGCGGGCTTTAATCCCGATGCCTTGAACACTCTGTTTGCCGAGCAGGCGCAAGGCGGCTTCATCCTTGTTATCATTGCGGATCAAGGTAGCATCTCTTCTGCCTGCACCTAGAACGGATATATTTTCAGGGATATGAATTGAGTTGATTAGATAAGTCCCTCTGTCGAAATAAATCGTGCCGCCCCCCGAATTCTGCGCAGCCTTTACAGCCTTGGCGATACTCGCCGTATCATTGGTGACTCCGTCCCCTACGGCCCCGTAATCCTTCACATTGAACATCGGAATGGCAAAAGCCTGAACACTTCCTGCGCCCGTATCGCTGCTCCAGGCTTTCTCCGGAGCCTTATTCCAAATGAGTCCCACAGCCAGAGCTGCAGTAAGGACGGCAACCAGGGGCAAAGCTATTTTCCAGCGCATCATGAATCCCTCTCCTTAATGAAATGGTTTATGAGTAACTTTGAAAAACTTTTTTTCCGAAGAAAACATTAATTGTTTACAAAGTTATTCTAAATGAATATAATAATTTTGACAAATACTCCTAATGAATAATATATGACGATAATCATTCGATGTCAGAATATGTGAAGAATGAAAGGGAACATGAAAGGAAATGGGATAAGCGCTTTTTAAAAATATAAGAATTTATATGTTTCACACGATAACTTATCCTTCTATTTCTAGCTGAAACGGTACCGTCCTTAAAAAGGACGGCAAAGCCGTTTCCACTTGATAGAGATTAGGCAAGGAATATTTTTTTTACTTATTTGGTCGCGATATGAATAACTTTTTTTAAATTATTAAACATTTATTCTCAGTGAGAACCATGAGAGGGAGGCCAGTCCTCTTTGGAACGGCAGACGTCAACCTTCATTAGCATATGTGCCCCGCCAACTGTTGGTGCGGCAGCAACAGCGGACAAACGCTGAGATTCCGTATATCATTGCCTGCATTTTTCGCAGGATCAAAGGTAATGCCTCCTGTACCTATATCACTGGAGACACTCGGTCATGCTGTGGGTGCTGATACCTTAGACGTTAATCGTCAAGGGTGTGACGTGAGGAAGGGTTAAATGCCCGCTTATTGCAAGAATTCAGTTCGTCAATAAAGAAACAAGGGATGTGTTCGGGATGAAAAAGGTAAGAAAGGCTATTATTCCAGCAGCTGGGCTTGGAACCAGGTTTCTTCCCGCTACCAAAGCAATGCCGAAGGAAATGCTTCCGATCGTAGACAAGCCGACCATTCAATATATCGTGGAAGAGGCGATTGCTGCGGGCATTGAGGACATTATCATCGTTACCGGCAAAGGAAAACGCGCCATAGAGGATCATTTCGATATCGCGTTTGAGCTTGAGCATACCTTGTTTGAGAAAGGGAAGCTGGAGCTGCTGGAAGAGGTACGGCGTTCCTCCCAGGTGACTCTTCACTATATCCGGCAGAAGGAAGCCAAGGGGCTGGGGCATGCCGTATGGTGTGCGCGCAACTTTATCGGAGATGAGCCGTTTGCCGTGCTGCTGGGAGACGATATTGTGCAAAGCGACGTTCCGTGCACCAGACAACTGATTGAACAGTACGAAAGTCTTGGGAGATCAGTCATTGGCGTCCAGACGGTACCTGCCGATCAAACGAACCGTTACGGTATTGTAGATCCGCTGCGGGCCAGAGGGCGGCTGTACGAGGTGGACCGTTTTGTGGAAAAGCCGGCTCTAGGCCAGGCGCCTTCGAATCTGGCGATTATGGGACGGTATGTGCTTACGCCGGACATCTTTGATTTCCTGGAGAGCCAGGAGACCGGAGCAGGCGGTGAAATTCAGTTAACGGATGCCATTCAAAGGCTCAATACAGAGCAGGGCGTATATGCCTATGACTTCCATGGAGTACGGTACGATGTGGGCGAGAAGCTCGGGTTTATTCTGACCACGATTGATTTTGCCTTGAGAAGACAGGATCTGAGGCATGAACTGTTAAGTGCTCTCGGGGAAATTGTGGATAGAGAACACACCAGTACGTATGCAAAGTCAAGAGGTGAATAATAGATGATACCTTCCAGTCAAAGAGAAGAGGAAGCTGCCCTGTATGCTAAAAGGTACTATCCGGCAGTAAGGCGTGCCGGAGGCAAGCCGGAGACATTATATCTATTTAATAAACGGGTCTTTGACATTGCGGCATCTGCGGCGGCACTCCTTGTGCTGTCCCCCCTTTTCCTTATTCTTGCGCTGGTTATCAAGCTGGAAGATCCCCGCGGTTCTGTGTTTTTCGGGCAAACCAGGGTCGGGAAGGCAGGACGTTTGTTCCGGATTTACAAATTCCGCTCGATGATTGCCGATGCGGAAGCGCTTCTGCCGAACCTGTTGAACCAAAATGAAATGAGCGGCCCCATGTTCAAAATGAGAAATGATCCGCGGGTGACCCGGGTAGGCAGATTTATCCGCAGAACAAGCATTGATGAGCTTCCCCAGCTGGTAAATGTGCTTAAGGGTGATATGTCGCTTGTCGGCCCAAGGCCGTCGCTTCCACGGGAAGTGGAGAAGTACTCGGAATACGACCGGCTTCGTCTATCGGTCACACCGGGATGTACAGGGCTTTGGCAGGTGAGCGGGCGGAGCGGACTGAATTTTAAGCAAATGGTGGAGCTCGATCTGCTCTACATTGAGCAGAGAACGCTGGGCCTGGATCTCAAGATTATGTTTATGACGGCCTGGCAGCTCGTGAGATCGAAAAATGCATTCTAAATCATTTATAACGGGGTGAAGCGTATGGATCGCCATTCGAGAATATATGTAGCTGGGCATCGCGGTCTGGTCGGTTCGGCCATCGTCCGCGCACTTGAGAAACAGGGCTTTCATAATCTTGTCCTCCGTTCCAGAACAGAACTGGATTTGCGCAACGGCGCTGAGGTGGACCGTTTTTTTGAGGATCAGGAGATTGAGTATGTATTCCTTGCTGCGGCCAAAGTGGGTGGGATTGCAGCTAACAACGAACAACCTGCGGAATTTATCCGTGACAATCTGCTCATTCAGACCCATGTCATTGATGCGGCTTACCGTAACGGGGTGAGCAAGCTGATGTTTCTGGGATCAACCTGCATTTATCCAAAGCTGGCTCCGCAGCCGCTAAAAGAAGAATATCTGCTGACCGGAGAGCTGGAGCCGACCAATGCGCCCTACGCAGTGGCCAAAATTGCCGGCATCAACATGTGCCAGTCCTATAACAGGCAGTACGGCACCCGGTTCATTTCTGTGATGCCGACAAACATTTACGGGCCGAATGACAATTTTGATCTGTATTCGTCCCATGTGCTGCCTGCGCTGCTGCGCAAATTCCATGAAGCCAAGGAACAGGGCAGCCCGTCGGTGGAAGTGTGGGGCACCGGCAATCCGAAACGTGAATTCCTGCATGCGGATGATCTGGCCGAAGCCTGTCTCTATCTGATGGAGCACTATGAGGGCAATGATATCGTGAACATCGGTGTAGGTGATGACATTGCGATCAAAGACCTTGCACTGCTGATTAAAAAGGTTACCGGCTACGAAGGGGAAATCACATTCAACACATCCGTTGCGGACGGTACCCCAAGGAAGCTGGTGGATGTATCCAGAATCAATGCCCTTGGATGGAAAGCAAGAATTGGGCTCGAAGACGGGCTGCACGATGTGTACGCTGATTTTCAACATACGTATGCTGTGGAAAAATAATGATGCGGGGGAATTCATCAATGAAGAGAGCTTTAATTACGGGCGTTACAGGGCAAGACGGGTCCTATCTGGCGGAATTTCTTCTCTCCAAGGATTATGAAGTATTCGGACTGCGGAGAAGAACGAGCACGCCCAACTATGAAAATGTGTACTCTATTAAAGATCGCATTCATTGGATTTCCGGAGATTTGACCGATTTGGCTTCCCTGATTGAAGCGGTGAGAATCGCTGACCCGGATGAGGTATACAACCTGGGGGCGCAGTCGTTCGTAGCCGCATCGTGGCCGCAGCCATTGCTGACGAGTCAGATCACCGCCGTTTCCGTTACCAATATGCTGGAGGCGGTCAAGATTGTGAAGCCGACGGCCAGATTCTATCAGGCCTCAAGCAGTGAGATGTTCGGGAAGGTCGTAGAAACCCCGCAGCGGGAGACTACCCCTTTTTATCCGCGCAGCCCTTATGGTGTAGCTAAGGTGTACGGCCACTGGATTACCGTCAATTACCGGGAGAGCTTTGACATGTTCGCCTGCTCGGGGATTCTGTTCAATCATGAATCGCCAAGACGCGGACTGGAGTTTGTCACCCGCAAGGTGACCGACGCTGTTGCCCGTATCAAGCATGGGCTGCAAAACGAGCTGCGGATGGGCAATCTGGATTCCCTGCGGGATTGGGGCTTTGCCGGAGATTATGTCAAGGCGATGTGGCTGATGCTCCAGCAGGAGGAGCCGGATGATTATGTTATTTCGACAGGTGAAATGCATACGGTCCGCGAGCTGCTTCAGGTGGCCTTTTCGTATGCCGGACTTGATTATGAGCAGTATGTGGTGATCGATCCTGAATTTGTCCGTCCGGCCGAGGTCGACCTGCTGCTGGGCGATTCCTCCAAGGCCCAAACCAAGCTGGACTGGAAGCTGGAAGTCGGCTTCCATGAGCTGATTCATATGATGGTGGATGAAGATATGAAGCGTGTCGCTGCTGAGATCCGCTACCACGATGCCTTTACTTTAGTGAACTAATATTTCGATACAGCATAGGTGATCTAACAGGGGACGGCGCTGCCGTCCTTTATTCAAAAATAAGAATTTGTATGCTTCACGCTATAAATTATCCTTCTATTTCTCGCTGAAACGGATACCGTCCTATTGAGGACGACGAAGCCGTTTCCACTTGTGAAGGCTGAAAGCGGGTGAGTGCTCTGTGACCGCACTGAGATTGAGGCTGGCAGGGTTGAGACGCAATCGCGATTTCAATAACGTCATTTACAGCCTGCTTTCTTATTGTATTACTCCTGTCGTTCTGTTCATTTCAACGCCGCTGCTGCTCAGGCATCTGGGTGATCAGCAGTACGGGCTGTGGATTCTTATCCAATCGGTGCTTAATGTGCTGGCGGTATCGAATTTCGGCCTTGGCAATGCGCTGATCAAGCTGGGCTCCGAGAGTGACAGCGAAGAGAGATTTAATGCCCTCTTCCGGGTAACGCTTACGCTGTCGGTTATTCTGGCGGTGTCGGCGAGTCTTTTTCTTCTTCTGTTCGGCACTTATATTTTTCCTTTGCTGGTGAAGGCGGAAGGGCTGGATACCGTGCTGTCCGTCTCCTATTTTCTTAGCGGAATCATCGGCATTCGGATCATCAACGGTATTCTTTCCGGTGCCTACATGGCTAAGCAGCGTTACGATCTGAACAGCAAGGTGAATATCGTATTCAATCTGGCGAGCTCGATTGGCTTCACCATACTGGCCGTCATGTATGGAGACTTGTATCTGCTGGTGCAGTGGATGTTCGTGTTTACGGTGCTGCTGGCAGTATGCAATATCTTCGTTACACGCAAGGCGCTTCCCGGACTTCGATTTGCTCCCTATTTCGAGCGGGACAGCTTCAGAAGGCTGTTTCATTACGGGATTTATTCCTGGGGCCAAATGTTGATCAGCACGCTGAATGCCCAGATGGACAAATTGATTATCGGGGGATTTCTGGGTGCCAAAGTACTGGGGTACTACACGGTTTGCATGCAGGTGGTAGTGAAAATCCATGAAATTCCCGCTGCGGCCGGAGGATATTTACTGCCTAAATTCAGTTCACTTTCCAAGAGTGATGACCGCCGGGAAATCAGGAGGACCTATCATCAGTCACTGGTCATTGCCATTTCATTCGTAGGAGCTGCGGGTTTGGCAGCATTTGTGCTGGCCAAGCCAATTCTGTCCCTATGGATCAGCCCGGAGTTTGCTGAAGCCCATTATGTGCTGTTCCAGGTGCTGGTATTGTCGGTATCTCTGGGTGCACTTGGTGTAGTCCCCTATTATTGTCTGAATGGAACCGGGTACGTCAGGCTTAATACTGCCATTTCACTTCTCACCACACTGGTGACAATGGGTCTGTTTGTTCTATTGATCCCGAGATATGGTGCCATAGGCATCGGCCTGGGCAAATTTGTCGGCATACCGCTGGTTGTCTTCTCCCTGTATTACGTGGAGAAAGTGGTTCTGAATGGCAGCGGTCAAAGGAGGGAACCGGTTCGTGAAGGGACGATGGAAAGCATCTGAAGAGAATCATCAGAAGAAGTACCTGTTCTTTGATTTGCTGAATACTGGACATCATTATCAATATAATCTGGCTGTGATGAAGGGGGTATTGAAGGGGGCGCCCTCCAGTGAAGTCACATACTATTCCAGTAGACTGGAGGAGAACAGGCGGGCGGAGCTTGAGGCAGCAGGGATCAGTTATCAGCGGGCGGTGGAAAGGCGGTACCACCGTTATATGCCGTCCATGCTGGTCCGTGCGCTGCTTCTGCTGCAGGTGCTGCGTTTTGCTTACAAGCATAAGTCCGTTCTGCATCTGTTATATCTGGATACGCTGATCATTCCGCTGGTGTTCCTGATTCCTGCGCTGAGGGGGATGAAAATAACAGCGACGCTTCACTGGTATCCGCCAAGAGAGAGCAAGCGCAGGCTGCTGAGGAATCTGCTGCGGCGTCAACATCTCGATAAGCTTATTGTTCACGGGGATTATCTGAGGAAGCAGGTGCTGGAACTGACCAGCGTGGAGCAGTCAAGAGTAAGCTCTATCGTGTATCCCAACCTGCATCCTGCCGTAGTGCAGGAAACCGTTCAAGCGCCGGACATCCATGCCAGCCAAGGCGCTGCGGAGTTCGTGCCGACCTTACTCTGCTTCGGCGGCCTGCGGTATGACAAGGGGATTGACCTGCTATTGGAAGCAGCCGGGAGACTAACCGGCCAGCCGTTCTCTATCCTCGTCGCAGGCAGGGAGCAGGATTTCACACGCGGCGATTTGGAGCAGATCATCCGTGACAAGGGACTGGAGCACAAGGTAGAGCTATGTTTGGAATATATTCCGGATCATGAGGTGCCGTTATATTTCGAGCGGGCGGACATCATTGTGCTGCCTTACCGCAAAATGTTCTCCGGCCAAAGCGGACCGCTGACCGAAGCGGCGGCCAGAGGCAAGGTGATTATTGGACCGAGCCACGGGGAGATCGGGTACTGTATTGAGCGTTATGGACTGGGGGTCAGCTTCCGGGCGGAGGATATCAGCGATCTTGGCGACAAAATCGTCTATGCCATACATAACATGGATGAACTCCGCCGGAAATCACAAAGCTCGGAGTATAAGGCGCTCCTGTCGCCGGGTATTTTCGAGCAGCGGTATTTCGAGGAGCTTGCCGGGTAGGAGGGAGGATAATGTAAATGGCGTTCGTTTTAAAAATCGGATTCCTGCTGGTGACCGCCTTTTTGATCAAGCCCACGGCTTTGGGAGAGAACTACTCCATGCTGGGAATCGCAGCGGCTATGCTTGCCCTTTTGTTTCATCTCATTGATTGCCGGGTGCATCCCATGAAGAAAATATCCATTCAGGGCCCTCATCGGCTTGTGCTGTTCCTGGTACTGCTGCTGTTCAGCTACCTGCTAGGCCACGCCATGCTGATGAACTCCATCTTCCTGCTGAATGTGTTGAAAGCGGCAGTGCTGAACTGCACCGTAGTTCTCGTTGCGGCCTTCATCCTAAGCGAGGCAAGGGCCAACTATATTTTCTTTCGCAGCATGGTGATCATTTTTATTGGATTCATTGCGTCCTACTATATGACCATCACGCTGGCTGTATTTGTGACTCCCCTGGAGCAGCTGGAGTTGTTCCGGATCCAAATCGGGGACTATCCCTCCTCAGGGATGACCTACTTCCCCTTCACCGTCATGTACGGCGTTTACACCGTAGACGGTATCCGGTTTCCGCGGCTGCTGGGGCTGTTCAGGGAATCGGGCATTCTGCAGATGTTCCTGATCTGGTCATTGTTCAATCTGAAGTCCATCCGGCTTAACCGGTTATGGATTAAAGGAACACTGCTGCTGGGGATTATCGCTTCGTTCTCAACGGCAGGGCTTGCGATTCTCTTCGCCAACCTTGTGCTGTATCTCTTTATGAATAAAAAAGTGATGAGAGGCGTCGTCTTGCTCTGCTTAACCTATGTGGTGGTCATGTACGCCCCGTTTATCGGGATCAACGACAAGACGGAAACGCATGGCGCTTCCATCTCGGACCGTACCATGGCTACAGAAGCAGGGCTGGAAGCGCTCGGGAACAATCCGTTCGGTGAAGGCATGTACAACACCCGTATTCCCAACGCGGGGATCAACCTGGTAGCAGCTTCTTCCATGATCGGCGTGGCCGGCGTGCTGCTCGCGATGCTTGTCTATCTGGTACCGGCGCTTGCTGCCGGGGACCGCAGGCGGTATTTACTCGCAGTCATTCCCATTATTCTGACTTCGCTGATCTCACAACCGCTGCTGGATGCCCCGCTGCTCTATCTGTTGCTGATGGCCCCGTACAAGGGCGAAGAGGAACCACAACCCGAAGGGGCGGCATTACTTGTTCAACCCGCTTTGGAATACATCCGTTAGGATCAAGAAAAGGTAGGGTCTTATGATAAAAACACTATTGATAGCCTATCAGATCGCCCCGTACCGTATCCCGGTCTATAACACGATCGACGCATCGGAGGATATCGATCTTACGGTCTGGTTTCTGGAGGAGAAGGAAGCCAACCGGGAATGGAATATTGATTATCAGGATATGCGATTCCGGTACAGCTGCCTGCGCGGGTTCCATTTGTTCATTCAGCGTATGGATTTCGGGGTGCATATCAACCCGGGCTTATTCTTTAAGCTGGTACGCCTGAATCCCGATGTGATTATCACCACGAGCTATGACGCGATTGGCTATTGGGTCAGCTTGTTCTACGCCAAGCTCTTCCGTAAAAAGTTCGTAGTCTGGTGGGGCAGCACGCTGGAGAGCAGCAGAGTGAAGAACCGGGCGATGAATGCGGTGCGCGGATTGTATTTCCGTTCGGCGGATTCCTTTGTAACCTATGGCTCGGACTCAGCCAGATGCCTGAACCACTACGGCATTCCGGATGAGAAAATGGCTGTCGGCTTCAATACGGTGGATATCCGCTATTACTACCGGAAACGCCTGGCGGTTAAGCCCCATAAGGAAGAGGAGGGGCTGCTGAATCTCCTGTTTGTCGGTCAACTGATCAAGCGGAAGGGCCTGGAGGAGACTATCCAGTCATTGGCCCGGCTGAACCAAGAGAACTGGAGGCTGCGGATTATCGGCACGGGACCGGATGAGAAGAAGCTGAAGGAAATGGTCCGGCGGTACGGCATGGAAGAGAAGGTGCTGTTCGAGGGCTACAAGCAGAAAGAGGAGCTGACCGGCTATTTGGCGGCGGCCGACTGCCTGCTGGTCCCTTCGCTAATTGAGGTGTGGGGGCTTGTGGTCAACGAAGCACTTGTCTCCAACACCTTCGTGCTGGCTTCCAAATATGCCGGCGTGACGAGTGATCTGATTGTCGACAAGGAGAACGGGATCATCGCCGATCCTCTGGACCCGGCCAGTATGGATGAAGCGATGCAGTGGCTGTTCGACAATGTATCCTATTTAAAAGCAGACCGGAAGATCAAGCTGAGCATGTGGAAGAAGCTGCATCCCACGACCTATGCCAAATCAGTGGTCCGGGCCATCCGGATGGCGAGCCGGCCCAGCCATTAAAAAGGTAAGGCTAAGATTATTTCGAGAGAGGTGCAAGGCTATGAAGCCGAAAATTGTGTTCGTGATCAATTATTTTTACCCGGATTATGCTTCCACCGGCCAACTGCTGACCGAGCTGTGCCTGCATCTGCAGAATGACTTTCAAATTACCGTCATTGCTTCGCAGCCCGGCTATTCCGGGGAGGCGAACACAGAGAAGAGAAGATTCATTACCGATCACCTGGAGAATATTGAAATTATCCGTATCCGTCTTCCTGTGGTCAATAAGCTGAATAAATGGAGTAGGCTGCGATATATCGTAACCTACTTTTTTTATGCCATTGTTGCCGTGCTGAAGCAAAGAAACGTGGATTTTATCTATACGATCTCACAGCCGCCGATCCTCGGGGGGCTGATCGGAACGATCGGCAAGCTGCTGAAACGGTCGAAGCATATTTATAATATCCAGGATTTCAACCCGGAGCAGGCGAAGGCGGTCGGCTTCATGCAGAATGCCAGGCTGATGAAGCTTGCCCAGTGGGTGGACACCCTGAACTGCAAGCTGGCGGATCACATTATTACGGTAGGCCAGGATATGCAGGAGACCCTGCTGAGACGGTTTGCCAACAAGAAGGTGACAGAGAATACCGTCATTAACAATTGGACCAATGAACAGGAGATTATTCCCTTAAGCAGGGAGCATCCGCAGGTCCAGGGCTTCCTCGAGAAGCATGGCCTGCAGAATAAATTCATTGTGATGTATTCCGGAAACCTCGGGCTCTATTACGATCTGGAGAACCTGATCAAGCAGACGGCAGCCTTCCGTCATCTCGACAATCTCGCCTTCGTCTTTATCGGAGAGGGAGCGGTGAAAGCCAAAATGCAGGAATATGTGGCGGAGCACGAACTCTCGCAGGTCTATTTTCTGCCTTACCAGCCGAAAGAGGATCTGGTGTATTCCCTGAACGCTGCCCATGTACATCTGGTAGTCAATCAGAAGGGAATCAAGGGTGTCTCCGTTCCCAGTAAAATCTACGGGGTTATGGCTGCAGGCAAGCCGGTGCTTGGTGTCCTTGAGAACGGAAGTGAGGCGTACCGCCTGATTCGGGAAAGCAACTGCGGTCTTCTCGTCGAGCCTCACAGTTATGAGGAGGTTGTCCGCAGCGTGCTGGCTTTATATGAATGGGATCGTGAAGAGCTGGAGGCCTGCGGGATGCGGGGAAGAGCCTATTTGGAACAGTATTTAAGAAGAGAACTGTCTCTTGAACGTTATAGAGAGCTGCTGCTGTCTTTGAAAATCTCATAAAAAGGTGGGGGAATTCATGAAGCTGGTGTTATTGTCCGGGGGTTCCGGAAAAAGATTGTGGCCGTTATCCAACGATTCCCGCTCCAAGCAGTTTCTCAAAGTACTGGAGAACGAAGAGAAGGAAATGGTCTCTATGGTCCAGAGGGTATGGGGGCAGATTGAGCGCAGCGGACTGGGTGCATCCACGTTTGTAGCTACGGGGAAATCGCAGATTGAAATGATGCACAGCCAGCTCGGCCCGCATGTGCCTCTGATTATCGAGCCGGAACGCAGGGATACCTTCCCGGCCATCGCGCTTACAGCGGCCTATCTGTATTCCTTCATCGGAGTAGATCCGGATGAAGTGATCGCCATTCTTCCGGTGGACCCGTTTGTGGAAAACCGCTTTTTTGATACCGTCAAGCAGTTGGAGGAGGTTGTGTCGGCAACGAGAGCGGATCTTGCACTGATCGGCGTGCAGCCCACGTATCCCTCTTCCAAATACGGCTATATCATCCCTGAAAGCGGCGCGGATTCTTCCGGCGGCAGCCTGAAAGTCAGCCATTTCCGTGAGAAACCGCAGGAAGAGGAGGCCAAAAACCTGATTGCCCAGGGCGCCCTGTGGAACTGCGGAGTGTTTGCCTTTAGGCTCGGCTATCTTATTGATATATTGAGCGGGCAAGGCTTGCCTGTGAACTATGAGGAGCTGTCGGAGCAATATGACCAACTGCCCAAGATCAGCTTTGATTATGAAGTGGTAGAGAAGGCAGCCCATATCACTGTGGTTCCCTATGAAGGTTACTGGAAGGATCTCGGGACGTGGAACACTCTTACAGAAGAGATGAAAAACAATCAAATCGGCAGAGGAACGATCAGCGGGGATTGCAGCAACACCCATCTGATCAATGAGATTGATATCCCTGTATCCATTATCGGTTTATCCGATATTGTCGTGGCGGTGAGCCCGGACGGGATTCTGGTCACAGACAAGAGCGAAAGCCCGAGAATCAAGGACTACATTGATTATAATCAGGGACCGATGTATGAAGAGCGTCAATGGGGCTGGGTAAGAATACTGGATGACCAGTCGTATGAGGACGGACGCTGTGCCGTTACCAAACGGGTATGCATTCTTGGCGGCAAAAGTCTCAGTTACCGGATGCACACCAGCCGGGAAGAGGTTTGGACCATTATTAAGGGAGAGGCAGAGTTTGTGCAGAACGGGAATTTCATGCTAATCGGCCCGGGCAATGTCCTGCATATTCCGATGAAGACATTGCATACGCTCAGAGCTTCTGCCGACCTGGAGATGATAGTGGTCCAAAGCGGGCAGGTACGGGAACCTAACCGGATGCTCGAGCTGTATCCTACATGGGATGAGATGTCACAGCATTGCTTCAAAACCTCCTGAATAGTCGAATCATCCTAACCCAAAGGAGGCCAACACATGCATGCAATCGCCGATCAGCTGGAGGAAATCGTTCAGAGGCGTTATAACCGCTGGAAAAATGCAGAGCTGCCCGCTTATCTCAGCAAAGAGCTGAATGAGCTGAAGTCTGCGGAAATTATCGACCGCTTCTATCAAGATTTGCAGCTTGAGGATCATGGCATTTACGGAATTACCGGGGTTGGAACGAACCGGATGAATATATTTACGATCCGCCGCGTTTGCCGGGGACTGGCTGAGGAGATTAAGAGCCGCGGTTTTGCCGCCGGGCAGAGAGGCATAGCCATCGGCTATGATTCAACCTCCTTTTCCAAAGGGCTTGCGGAGCAGGCGGCGCTCGTTCTGGCGAATCATGAGGTGAAATGTTATCTGTTCCGCCAGCCTTCTCCCGCAGGTGAACTGGCCTTCGCCGTACGGTATTTACATGCTGCCGGAGGGCTGCTCATGTCGAGCGGGGGGGAGGCCTCCGGCTACAGCGGCTGCACCCTTTATGATGAGCATGGAATGCCGGTAGAGACGGAGACCAACCTGCGCTTGGCCCGTTACATGGAGCAGTGGGAAGATGGGCTTCATATCGGATTGATGAATGTAGAGGAGGCGGCCCGTACGGGCAGGCTCGTCTTTACCGGGGAGGAAGTCGCCAGCGCCTATCTGGAAGATGTGGACCGGATTCCGGTCTCCCGGGAAATCAATCAAATCATGGGCGCTTCTGTGCGTATCCTTTATATCCAGCCGGGGCAGGGGGAGGCAGGACTGCTGCGCAGCACGCTTCTGCGTTCCGGCTTTACCTCGGTACATGTCGTTCAGGACCCGAAGCTGCAGAGCGCGAAGTCGTCCTCCCAATACTTTGAGCTGTACGATTGGCGGCTGGCAAATGAGGCGGCTGCGGAGATGAATGCCGATCTGATTCTGGCGTTCAACCCGCAGTATAGTGAGCTGGCCTTGTCCATTAAGACGGAAATGGGCAAGTATCTTGTATTAAGCCACAGTGAAACGGCGGCGCTTCTTCTCCACTATCTTTTGCGGCAAAAGAACAACAGAGGGGGAAGCACTGCCGGTGGAGTGCTGCTTAAGTCTTTTTTTACAAGTGATCTTGCCTCGGCCATTGCCCGAAAAGAGGGGATTAAGACGATCAATGTTACCGGAGGTTTTGGCGGAGGGGCATCGCTGGGGAAATTTTGCCGATCGGGCAATCTCCCTTTTCTGTTCGGTTACGATGAGGACGGCGGATTTGCGGTCGGGGGCTCCATTGCTGGCAGTGACGCCATTCAGTATGCTGTGCTGATTGCCGAGATGTCAGCCTATTTTAAGTCCAGGGGCAGAACACTTGGCAAAGAGCTGCTGGACTTGTATGCGGAGCACGGCTGGTTCGCAGATGACAGGATAGAGCTTACATACCGCGGACTTGAAGGCCGGCAGAGGGTGAGCTTTATCATGGGGCGGCTGAGCAAGGATGCGTTAAGAGTAGTGGGCGGATTAAAGGTTGAGCAGTTGTATGACTTCCGGGCCCGGGAGCATATCCAACTGGCCAAAGGCAAACATTTGGCGCTGGATATGCCGCGGTATGACGCGCTCAAATTTATAATGGAGGACGGGTCCTGGTATGGTCTGCGGCCGGTATCTGCACAGCCGGGCATTCAGCTGTTCCTCGGCAGCCATGCTTCTGACAGCCTTGCCAGCAGGAGGAAGCTTGCAGCCATACGATCCGACGTACTGTTTATGCTGGAAAGCATGCTGTAAAACTGAAAATTTTTATTTGTTTACAATGTTATTCGAAACGAATATAATTGAGTCGACAAATACTCTTATTGAGGTATTTTTTGAGAGCCTTAGAGACTGTCTGAAATTGCGGAATGGTGAAAATGGGCATGTAAAGAGGCATGGAAACGGGTTAAAGCAATAATTTATGTCTTGTGGGTCGCGTATTGAATAATTATTATTTTGTTATTCGTTCTAATAATTCGAATGGAGGAATTTGAGTGGAGTTAAAACAGTATTGGACCGTAATCCGAAAGCGATTATGGCTGCTGGTCCTGCTTGTTGTTGTGATTACTACCGCCACGGGGATATACACGTATGAATACACCGAGAAGCAGTATACGGCGTCAACGAAGCTTATTGTAACCCCCAAGCAGGAGGTTGAGCTGCTTGGCGGTAAGCTGGATCTAAGCACCATCAACTCCAACATCCGGCTGATAGCGACCTACAAGGAGATCATCATGTCGCCGAGGATCATGAATCTGGTCGTCCAGCAGTATCCTCAGCTTGGCCTCACATCCGATGAAATGCTGAAGAAGGTAACTGTATCCGCCGTCGAGGAATCCCAGGTGATGTCCCTGGAGACAGTGGATACTTCTTACGCTCAGGCAGCTGCAATTGTGAATGCAGTGGCTGCCATATTCCAGTCAGAAGTGCCCAAGGTGATGAAAATAGATAATATCAGCGTCCTCAGTGAAGCCAATCCGGCGGATACTCCAGATCCCACATCACCGCAGCCGCTGCTCAATATGATTATCGGGCTAGTTCTGTCCCTGATGATCGGAACGGGGCTTATGTTCTTGCTCGATTACCTGGACGATACGATCAAGACGGAAGCGGATATCCGCGAAGTGCTCGGTCTCTCTACGTATTCGGCAGTTCCGGCGATTACCCAGCGGGACCGGGTGGCAGCCCCGAGAAATACAGCCAAGCCGACGAGGAGGAAGAAGAATGTCACGTTCGAAGTCTAAGCACTATCTGATTGCGGATCCCAGTCTGGATTCCCCGGCTGCCGAGGCCTACCGCAAGCTGCGGACTACTCTTGATTATTCGCACCAGGATGAAGGCATCCGGACGCTCATGATTACTTCGGCATTAAGCGGCGAGGGCAAAAGCACGACTGCCGCCAACCTGTCGATGGCTTACGCGCAGTGCCGGAAAAAAGTGCTGCTGATCGATGCGGACCTGCGCAGCCCGTCCCAGCACTCCATATTTAATGTAGAGCAAAACCCGGGAATCAGCGCAGTTCTAAATGGCCAGGCTCTGCTGGAGGATGTGCTTGTGCCCGTGCTTGACGGAACATTGACGCTGCTCCCGGCCGGACCCCTCTCCGGCAACCCTGCGGAGCTGCTGACCTCGCCGCGGATGAAAGATTTGCTGGCTGAGCTTAGCGGGAAGTTCGATCTTATCCTGATTGATACCCCTGCACTGCTGACCTACAGCGATGCCCAGATCATTGGGGCCCAGTGCGACGGCGTCCTGCTGGTAGTCAAGCCGGGCAAGGTGAAGAATGGCGCCGCGCTTAAGGCCAGAGAGAGTCTGGCGCTGGTTAAGGCCCGGGTGCTTGGAGCCGTCCTGAGCAACGTCAACCGCAAAAATGCCGGACGCTTTATCTACTAGAAGAAGGGTACAGGAGAATAGCTATGAATGCTTTCATTTATCTCGCTTTTGCATTGCTCCCGCTGGACAATTTCCCCTATATGTTCGGAGGAGCATACAAGCCGGTTTCTCTGATTTTTATCGTACTGTATTGTGTACTCAAGATTCCGGTACTGATCCGGATGAAGTTCCAGAGAAAGGAGATCTGGATCTTTATCGTTCTGGTATCGGCAGTCCTGATCTCCGCAATCCTGGGCCTGCAGAACAATTACTCCTTTGCGGGGCTTCAGGATGCAGTGGTTTCTCTGGCCGCCGGCATTATCATCTATCTGAGCTTCAGAATATATGTACATTCGAGCGAACACCGCAAGGATTCATTCCTGACCTTGTTCCGCTGGATGTTCAGAGGATATTGGCTGGCCGTCATAATCGGTCTGCTCCAGCTTGTATATATGTATGCCTTTCATAGCGGCGCGCTAAGCAGTGTAATCGGTTTTTTCGTCCAGAGGGATTCTTACGTCACCGCAGGACGGATGCATTTTACATTCTCGGAACCATCCTACATCGGACTTCATACCAATCTGCTGCTGTTCCCGGCCTATCTCATCCTGAAGAAATACAATTATTTAACGAAATCCGACAAAGTGCTGTTATGGATCTTTATCCCGTTATCGCTGCTCTCCTTGTCTATCCGTTATTATCTGGATCTGCTGTTTTTTGTGGTCGTGTATGTCATTGTTACCAGCAAGCCCGAAAAGTTCCTGATGTTATTCATGAAGTTTATGATGTACCTTGCGGCTGCTGCTGTTCTGCTGAATATCGTGTTTGTTAACAATCTCTTTCAATTAAAATCCGATCATTACTACCGTATTCTGCATATCTATGAGGATCCTGCCAGTATTACGGAAGATAATTCATTCAGCATCAGAAGCACTTACTCCAGCCTGGGTTTTCGATCCTTTCTCGATAAGCCGTGGTTCGGGTATGGAATGGGGAATTACTATTACGGCTTTATGCATAATTTGGACCATATTCCCGCTGATACCCTTGAAGAGAACGAGGAGCTTAGGGACGCTAAATACAATCTGACCCTCCCGCAATATAACATGTACACCCGGCTGCTGTCGGAATTCGGCCTGCTGGGGATTATGCTGATTTTATTATTGCTCTCTTTAGTAAGGCTCAGCCACAAGGGCAATTTCCCGAAGCTGATGGTCGTCCTGCTGTTGTATTCGCTTCTGCAATTTGATTCTTTTGCCTTCATCCAGGTGCTCTTTTGGGTGGCTATTCTGCAGAGCGAGGAGGTGTCCCGGCTGCGGATTGGCAAGGCGGAGAGCACAGAGAATAAAAGAAAGATGGCTAAGATGCATTCGGGCCCGTGGGTCCAGCTGCGGAGGTCAGAACATTATCCCAAGTGACAATGAAGGTGATCATAATGAAGAAAATCTGCATTATCGGCCAATTTCCCCCGCCTGTGCACGGATTGTCCAAAGCACTCGAGACACTTCTGAATTCCCGGCTTTTTAACGAAAAATACGAACTTACCCATGTGGATATCAAGGACAATAAGAAAGTTGCTGCTCATATGAGCAAGATCAACCGCCAGGACACAGATATTTTTTACTTTACCATTTCACAATCCAAGTGGGGCAATCTGCGGGATATGTTTATTCTGGCCAATCTGTTCAGGAAGGGCAAAAAAGTGGTCATTCATTATCACGGCGGCTACTTCAGACAGCTGTACAGCCAGTTTAATCCCCTGCAGCGGGCCATCAACAAGAAACTGCTCGCGAAAGTGGATGTGATGATTGTCCTCAGCAAAAGTCTGGAATGCCTGTTTGCCGGGATTGTCGATGCCGGGAAAATTAGAATTTGCGAGAACTGCATTGAGGACAGCCAGCTCTTAACCTCATGGGAATACGAGAGCAAAATCTTCAGGCTGATGGAAACCGAAAAACCGCTTGAGGTGGTATACCTGAGCAATTTCATTAAGAGCAAGGGATACTTCGATCTGTTGATGGCAGCGGAACGGCTCAAGGACCGGGACATTCATTTTCATTTTGCCGGCAGCTTCTTCAATCGGGAGGATGAGGAGGAGTTCCTGGCCTACATTCAGCAGAATGGGCTGCAGGATAAAGTGTCTTATCATGGCTTGGTAACCGGGGAGCGTAAGAAACGGCTGCTGGAGCGCTGCGATATCTTTGCGCTTCCGACCTATTATCCCAATGAAGGACAGCCGATCTCCATAATTGAAGCAATGGGCAACGGATTGGCCATTATCTCGACGAAACATGCCGGCATACCCGACATCGTATCCGAGGAGAACGGCTTTCTGATCGAACCGCAGTCGCCGGAGGCGATTGCCGGAGTCATCGCCGGACTGCTTCAGGACCGGAGCGGAATGAAGCAAATGGCTGATGAGAACCGGAGTAAGATTCTACGCAGGTATAAGGAAGCGGACTATCTAAAGCGGTTGGAACTAATTATGGATGAGGTCTGAACAATGAAGATGAACTTAGCGAAGTATGATCAATCCTGGTTCGTTAGAGGGAGAAGCGGCGCTGTAGTAATGCTGTGGTGGCTGATACAGGCAACCGTGTTCAGAGTGTCGCTGCACAATATGCACGGCTTCCGCAGCGCTTTGTTGCGTCTGTTCGGCGCACAGGTAGGCAAAGGGGTAAGGATAAGGCCTTCGGCGAAGTTCACGTATCCCTGGAAGGTCAAGATCGGTGATTATTCCTGGATTGGAGACCATGCGGAGCTGTACAGTCTGGACAGCATTGTGATCGGCGACCATTGTGTGATATCCCAGAACGCCTATTTATGTACAGGCAGCCATAAGCTGAATGATCCCCATTTCGGTCTCATTACGAAACCGATAGAGCTAAAAGACGGAGCATGGGTGGCTAGCCATGTCTTTGTATACCCCGGAGTAACAATCTATGAAATGGGAGTTGCAGGGGCAAGGAGCACCGTGATGAAAGATATCCCCGCGAACCAGGTTCATGTCGGATTTCCCGCCGTGTATTTCAAAGAACGATTCACGAGCTGAAAGGCTGCACCATTAAAGGAGAGTAGCAATGAGAATGATGAAGAAGGCCTCCGGCAAAAACTTTTCGTGGCTGTTCACCGGAAATTTAATTTATTCGTTATCCCAATGGGGGATGGTGGTTTTGCTGGCGAAGCTCGGAAGCCCGGCCATGGTCGGCCAGTATGTGCTGGCTCTGTCAATTACGGCTCCGGTCATTCTGTTTGCAAATTTCCAGCTTCGTGATTTCCAGGCTACCGATGCCAACAACCAGTATTCATTCCAGCAATATTTAACACTCAGGCTGCTGTCGATGACGGCTGTATTCCTCCTCATTCTCGCTGTTACTGCATTCATTCCGCTATCCTTGAATACGCTTCTTGTGGTCTGGTTCGTCTGCGCAGCCAAAATGGTCGAATCCGTCTCGGACATTTATTTCGGATTATTCCAGCGGAATGAAAAGATGGAGTATGTCGGGAAATCCATGATTCTAAAAGGGGTGTCCTCTGTCCTTGTGCTTGGGATAAGCGTCTATCTGACCCAAAGCATTGCCGCCGGAGCTTTAGCGCTTGCGCTTGCCTGGCTAGGGATTCTCTTGTTCTACGACATGAAGAACGGGGCTGCCATGCTACGCATCGTTTCGGCGGAAGGGAGACTGAAGAAGGGCCGCCTGGTGAGTCTCTGGAAGGATTTCGGGAAAGGGGAGCGGTCTACGCTCAAGGGGCTGCTCCTGCTTGTATTGCCGCTGGGCATTACCGCGGCGCTGGATTTCCTGAACAGCAGTATCCCCCGCTATTTTCTCCAGCATATCGGCGGTGAGGAAGCCCTGGGCTACTATTCTGCGATCGCCTACATCATGATGGCGGGAGGCACCTTTGTCAATGCAATGACGCAGGCGTCGAGTCCGAGGCTGTCGCGCTACTTCCGGGACAACCTGCAGCGGTTCAAACGGCTGCTCCTGCAGATCATGGGCCTATGCCTGCTGCTCGGACTTGCGGGTCTTTCCGCTGCCTATTTCATGGGTGAGTTTCTGCTCAGCCTGCTCTACAGTCCCGATTATGCCGCGTACAACAACGTCTTCATTATTATCATGCTGGCAAGTACGATCTGGTATATGACAGGCTGCCTCAGTGCAGCTTTAACCGTCTCCCGTTATATTAAGCTGCAAATTCCGGTATTTCTGCTGACCTGCTTATCCATTATCGCAAGCTCCTTCCTGCTGATCCCGGTCTATGGGGCAACCGGCGCCGCATGGAGCGTTTGCATCGGGATGGGGATAAGATTTGTCTGCAGCTTTGCGCTGGTTCTTCATGCCTTGTCCAGGCAAGAGGCACTTGCCAAACAGGCGGAGCAGCGGGAGGCGAGGATCGCTCTCGGCGATATAGCCAGGGGATAAGTTCTTCTATTTAAGCTCACAAAACTTTGATGAGGAGCAGAGACATGAACATTACTGTGATAGGAACAGGGTATGTAGGTTTGGTGTCAGGTGTATGCTATGCAGAGCTTGGGCATCAGGTGTATTGTGTCGATAAGGATGCGGAGAAAATTGAGCTGCTTCTGAGTGGCGGCATTCCGATTTATGAGCCGGGGCTTGGGGAGATGTCCTGCACAAATATGGAGGCGGGCCGGCTCCGCTTCACGACAGACCTGTCCGGTGCAGTGTCGGATGCAGAGCTGGTGATTATAGCGGTAGGAACGCCTTCGCTGCCGAGCGGTGAAGCGGATCTGCGGTTCGTCGATGCAGCCGTAAGGGAGATCGGCGCGGCCATGAACGGTTATAAAGTAGTCTGCGTGAAGAGCACCGTGCCGGTAGGCACCAATGACAGAGTCCGTGAGCTGCTGAGCGAGTTATACGAAGGGCCGTTCGATATTGCTTCGCTTCCGGAATTCCTGCGTGAAGGAACGGCTATCCGGGATACGCTGGCTCCGGACCGCATTATCATCGGGACGGACAGCCAGCGTGCTTCCGAACTGCTGAGCGGACTGCATGAGCCGCTGAACACCAGAATATTGATCACAGACATCCGCAGTGCGGAGATGATTAAATACGCCTCCAATGCTTTTCTGGCTACCAAAATTTCATTTATCAACGAGATCGCCAACATTTGCGAGAAGGTAAAGGCCGATGTCACAGAGGTAGCCAAGGGAATGGGACTGGATACACGAATCGGGCCCTCGTTTCTGGGAGCGGGTATTGGCTATGGCGGCTCCTGCTTCCCCAAGGATACAACGGCGCTGATCCAAATCGCAGGCAATGTGCATTATGATTTCAAGCTGCTGAAATCAGTAGTGGAAGTCAATAAAGAACAGCGCTATAGTGTCATCAGCAAGCTACATCAGGCACTGGGCAGCCTGGAAGGCAGAACCATCGCGCTGTGGGGGCTGGCCTTCAAGCCGGAAACCGATGATGTCCGGGAGGCTCCTGCACTGGAGATCGTAGACAGGCTCATTCAGCTTGGCGCCACTCCTAAGGTATACGACCCCGTGGCCATGGATAATTTCCGGCGGCTGCGGAATCATTCCGGGATTCAGTGGTGCAGCTCGGCGCTGGAAGCTGCGAAAGACAGCGACGCGTTGTGCCTGCTAACAGAGTGGAAGCAGTTTAAAGAGATCAATCTGGCCGAGGTAAAAGCAGCCATGAGCGGCACCGTCCTCATTGATGGCAGAAACGCCTTCTCGGAGCAGCAGGTAAGCGGATTGGGCTTTGGGTATTACCCGGTAGGCCGGCCTTCGCTCCAGGAGCCGTTTGGAATTCCGGAAGTCGTGTAGCTTTGCAAGGGGCGTTCCAGCCGGATCACGAAATGAATCCCTGCCGTAGGTGTGGCGGGGATTTTTTTGCGTTTCCATATCCCTGATTACTTAGCCTGGGAATGGAAATAGGATTAATTTATTGTAACCAGTAAATCGAGAAACTTTTAGACCGGTTGATGCGTCAAAGGGATAGTCAAGAAATTGGAATTATTTATTATCCAGGAGGGTGAGCTTGTGAAGAAGTTATGGATTTCGATTTTAGCGGGGTTGCTGGTGTTCCCGATGCTGCTGCAGTCCCCGGCTCAGGCAGATGCACCTATCAAAATTGTGATTGACGGTGTTCCCTTACCTACTGATCAACCCCCTATATCGGTGCGTGGAAGAACGCTGGTGCCGTTACGGGCCATTTTTGAAGCCTTTGATGCCACCACCACGTGGGATAAGCAGACAAAAACAGTAACAGCAACAAAAGAGGGTACAACGATTATATTGAAGCTAGGCTCCACACTTGCCACGATTAACAATAAGCCTGTTATCCTCGATGTGCCTGGTCAAAGTTTGAAGGGCAGAACGCTGGTTCCGACACGGTTCGTCAGCGAAGCTCTGGGTCAGGAAGTGGTATGGAATTCCAAAGCGAGAACCGTGTCCATAACGACTTCCGGAGGTAAAGGTGGAAGCGTAAGTCCGGCATCCAATGTAGTCCTGCAGGATGTGAGTGATAGCGGTGACGGACGTGATCTGCAGGTCAGCTTCGTCCGGGCGGCAGATGAGTCCATTGTTGATCATTACAGGGTATTGATTGTGAAAGCGGGGAACACATTAAACTTGTCATCCGCCCAACAGATCGCACCGTCCAATTATTCTACTGTATTGTCTATCGGAGCTAATCCTACGTTTAAACTGAACGCTGGGTCGAGGGATATCAGCGGTGAATTAATTAAAGTCAACCAGCCGTATATTGCTTATGTTTTGGCGGTAGGCAAAGGGAATAATACCAGTGCCCTTTCGAATAGTTCAGCAACGCTTACGTTGGTGAATAATATTGTATCCGCACCATCCAATATACAAGTGAATGATTTCGGGGATAATGGCGATGGACGGGATTTGTCCGTCAGCTTCAACAAGTTGCCGGATGAATCGAAGGTCAATTCTTACCGGATATTTGTAGTCAAAGCAGCGAATTATACAAATTTTAATGTGGCGGCAGCAAACGCAGTTTCCAGCTCCAACTACACCCAAGTCAGCAAGACGGGAAATAATCTTTCTCAGGTCTTGGCTTCAGGATCCAGGGATGTCGATGGAGCCCTTATAAAGCCGGGTGTGAGCTACCGGGTGTTTGTCATGGCGGTAGATAGCAGGAATGCGGCCAATCAAGTACTGTCTCCTGCGTCATCCGCGATTACGTTGTCCACTACAGGAATCTCAAGCTTTATCGTTAGTGATGTTAATGACTATGGAGACGGCCGGGATATGAAAGTGTCCTTTGTCCATCCCACAGCCGAAGCTAATATTAGCCAGTATCGGATTATGGTCGTACCTACGGCTTATTACAGCGGCTTCAGCGTATCTGAAGCGAATAATGTATCCAGCTCCAATTATACAGCGGTGAGTACATCAGGAAGCAGCACCAATCAAATCCTGACCTCATCAACCAGAGACGTACGGGGTAATTTGATCAAAAATGGAACTGGTTATCAAGTGTACGTGTTATCGGTTGGAAGCAATTCAAGTGCAAATGTGCTTTCCAGCGCTTCATCGGTTATTACGCTGCTGACTGACTTCAGTATGGGAGCCGTTTCTAATCTAACAGTAAGCGACGTTAGCGACAATGGTGATGGACGGGATTTGAAAGTATCATTTACTCATGCTGCGGACGAAAGGTACATTAGCAAATATCTGATCATGGTGGTGCCAACCTCATATTACAGCAACTTCAGCGTATCTGAAGCCAATCGTATATCCAGCTCCAACTATACAGCGGTGAGCACATCAGAGAATAGCACCAGTCAAATATTAAATTCATCCTCCAGAGATGTGCGCGGCAATTGGATCAAAGAGGGAACCACTTACAAAGTGTATGTATTATCTGTTGGTAGTGGGAATTATTCAGGTTCTAATGTCTTGTCCCAGGCATCCACGGACATTACGTTGTCGTCCAAAACCCCTGTGGTTTCTGTAACCAACGTCACGTATCAAGTGAACGACAGCAGAATACTGGCCCGCTTCACCAAATCGTCCAATGAGACCAATATTTCTGAATACCGGGTATTAGTAGTTCCGGCCAAGCAGGGTTTTGGCTTGGGTGATGCGCTTGGGGTGACCGCTTCCTCTTACAAGTCGATCATTCCTAACGGAACGAACCCGGTAATTACAGCATCAACAATCGATGTCAACGGTAGTCCCATCATAAAAGGCAAAAAATATAAACTGTATATTCTTGCCGTGGCAAATAACAAGGGGACGCAGAATGGCGGCCTTTCAGATTCAACGGAGGAGTTTGAATTATAATATTCAATGTTAAATGAGTCGTAAGCCTGACCTTCCATGGTCAGGCTTTTGTTAAAATATAAGAATTTATATGTTTCACACGATAACTTATCCTTCTATTTCTCGCTGAAACGGTACCGTCCTTAAAAAGGACGGCAAAGCCGTTTCCACTTGTGTAGGTAATAGAAGAGATGTATGATGTGCGGCCGTTTGAGCATTATAAATTCAGTATGGAAGTGTAGATGACCAGAGCAGGGCACCCGGCAGTCTTTACCGCAGCTGACTCAAGAAAAGACTTTTGAGGTTAATAACACAAGGAGCGGTAACGTCTGCTTGATTTCATATCAGAAGGGTGCGAAGTAAACGATGACTCATCTTGCAGATCAGATTATTATGCTGCTGGCGGTGCTGCTGCTTGTAGGAGTGCTTTCCACAAAATTCTCTACGCGGTTCGGCATGCCGGCGCTCGTATTATTTATTGCGGTGGGGATGGTACTCAGCCACTTTGTCTATTTTAACAATGCATCCCTGACCCAGATTGCCGGGATTTTTGCACTGGTCGTGATCCTGTTTGAAGGCGGGATGCAGACCAGCATGAAGGATATCCGGCCGATTATGGCGCCGGCGCTGTCTTTAGCCACGGTGGGTGTGCTGCTGACTACAGCCATAGTTGGCATTTTCGCCAAATTCATACTGGGAGTGCCTTGGGCGGAAAGCCTGCTGTTCGGAGCGATTGTCGGTTCAACGGACGCAGCCGCCGTATTCTCTGTTCTGGGCGGCAAAAACATCGACAAAAGGTTGACCTCCACACTGGAGGCTGAGTCTGGAAGCAATGATCCGATGGCCGTATTTCTGACCGTATCACTAATCGAATGGATTCAGCATCCCGATACTGCCATCTGGAGCCTGCTGCTGTCCTTTGTATG
This sequence comes from Paenibacillus sp. IHBB 3054, assembly GCF_051594305.1. Lineage (NCBI taxonomy): Bacteria > Bacillati > Bacillota > Bacilli > Caryophanales > Paenibacillaceae > Paenibacillus > Paenibacillus sp. IHBB 3054. Next base: position 83,013 of record NZ_JBOFBG010000009.1, read on the forward strand.
GGAAATGGGGATTGGCCTCCTGCTGGGGATCATTATCGGCAAGCTGGTCGTATATCTGATCAACAGAATCAACTTGGATTCCACCGGTCTGTATCCGGTAATGGCTATAGGGTTTGCTGTATTGACCTATGGCCTTACAGCCATGGTACACGGCAGCGGACTGCTTGCCGTCTATGTGATTGGCCTGACGCTGGGGAATTCCGAGCTGATGTATCACCGCACCATCATGAATTTCAATCACGGCTTTGCCTGGATGATGCAGATTGCTATGTTCATTCTGCTGGGGCTGCTGGTGTTCCCGCAGGAGCTTGCAAATATCGCTTGGGACGGGCTGCTGCTGTCCGTCATCCTGATGGTAATTGCCCGGCCGGCCGGGGTATTTATAAGCCTGCTCTTTGCCAAATTCTCTTTCCGGGAAAAAACACTGATCTCATGGGCTGGTCTTCGCGGCGCCGTGCCGATTGTACTGGCCACCTATCCGCTGCTGGCGGGTCTTCAGCAGGGACGGCTGTTCTTTAATGTCGTCTTCTTCGTCGTCCTTACATCGGCTGTTATTCAGGGGACGACGATTTCACCGCTTGCTTCCAGACTGAAGCTGGTCGGGCGGGAAGAAGCGGGGCAGCCTTCCCTGATGGAACTTGTGGCCCTTGGCAAGACGGACGCGGAATTCAATCATATCGGAATACGGTCCTCTATGCCGATTGCCGGGATGCAGATTGCAGAGCTGGGGCTGCCTGATGATATTCTCTTCACGGCGATCATACGGGACAAGAATATCGTCACTCCGCATGGTAATACCGTCATTCAGGCAGGAGATACAGTCTACGTGCTTAGTCCGAAGTCCAAACGCGACGAGATGCGGGCGATCTTCCGGAGCGGAAAAGGTAAGGCGGCGCAAGCAGAAACTACCTAGGTTTAGGCTATTGTAGTTCATGTAATCTTTTGTGCCGCAGCGAGGTGATTTGTGTCAATATAGGTGTTTTTGCTCCAATGTGACACAAATAATAGGAGTATAACAGAAAGTTATGCTAGAATTTGCAGCAACAAAATCGTCGTAATCGTTGCAAAAAGCATAACTTCATGTTATATTGTATATAGATTTAGAACAAGTCTAAATACAATAAAATATATACAAACCATAGGAGGCTATTAGAATGAGTACACAAGTAAAGAGCCAGACTGAACTGCATGCTGCTTTAAATCGCCAAACCGCGAACTGGACCCTGCTCGGAGTGAAACTGCATCATTACCACTGGTATGTGAGCGGATCGCAATTCTTCACGCTGCATGCCAAATTCGAAGAACTGTACAATGAAGCTGCAGGTTATGTGGATGAGCTGGCTGAACGCCTGCTCGCTATCGGCGGACAACCGGCCTCTACGATGACCCAATATCTGGCCCTCTCCGAGCTCAAGGAAGCTGTCGGCGGCGAAAGCGCCAAAGAAATGGTTACCCAACTCGTAAAAGATTTTGCCCTTGTTGCAGAAGAGCTGAAGCATTCCATCGCGGCAGCAGAAGAGCTGAGCGATCAACCGACTGCCGACCTGCTGATTGGTATCAGAAGCAGTGTTGAGAAGAGCGCCTGGATGCTGAATGCTTACCTGGCATAAGACCAAGTGACCAAGTACCAACAATCAAGAACCGCCTGTGATTCCCGGTATAGAAGCTGTGGCCGGGTTTATGGGTTGTGTGCATTGTCTGTAAATTAAAGAGTGCCCTTGCGTGATACGCACGGGCACTCTTTTTGCTAATTAAGATTTATATATATCCCTACTTAATAAACACTCCGCCGAATGGCAGCGCCTCACGGAGAAACCGTTTGATAATCCCGTCCTCATTGTTGTCGCGTTCAAAGCGCCGGCTCTGGCGACCGGCTTGGAACAGCACGGGCCCGTGGCCTGTCATCTTCCAATGATAGCTCATATGCTGGCTGGCCAGATGATTACCGTAGACGGTCAGCTCAAGCTTGGCATTCTCGGGGTAGGCAATGACGCTTCCGGCATCCACATACAGCGGGTCGAAGGGATGCAGCTCCGCTTCGCATACCGTTCCCTCAGTTAAGATGCCGATGCTGCCCCTGCCGGAGAACTTCACCTTGATGACATCGCGCGTCACGAGCATATTCTTCATGCTGAGCACCCGGGTCTGCATCGTAACCCCCTTACTATAGAAGAAGAGATGCCTGAAATCATAGAGCAGATCGCTTTTTCCGTCGAGCTGCAGTGTTTTGATCCGATAGCCGGGAGGGAGTGCGGCAACGAACCGGCAGGGCCCGGACAGATCCGAGCGGATCAGCTTGCGCTTGCGGTACATGCCCTTGACATCCATCAGCCGGTCCGCCCGGCCTGAAGAGGGACCTTGATAAGCAATAATCTGCTGCGGGTGCAGCACATGAACCTCTTCGTTCTCTCCAACAGTAAAGGCAACGGCTTGTCCGCTGCCGCTGTCGCCTTCATCCTGGACATCAACGTTCATAGCTTACACTCCCTGTTCCTGTGACTTCTGTTTATGTGGGTAACGCTCTGCTCCCTGCGGCCTACCGCAGCCGGTCGCTTCTTCTGGACCGGTAGCGCATCGCGAAGCGAAGCAGCCGGGTGAGCAGGAAATAACCGAATATAAGGGCGACCCCGGTAATGACCGTAACTTTAATCCTGTTATAGTAGTTTTCCCGGGCCGTACGATCGTTTTTCAATTCGTCAACCACCAGGCTTAATTGGCGGTTCTGCTCCTGAAGAGCCTCATTCTGGGTGCGGTACGTCTCCATCTCCTGCAGTGTCTGTCCCAAGGCTTGGGTCGTTTCGCCCAGCTCATTTTTGGTCTGCTGGAGCTCGTCCACTGTTTGCTGGTAGCTTTCCTGCAATTGATTAACTTCACCGGGCAATTCCGAGAAATTCTGCAATCCTTTATATATATCGCTGAAGTAATTGGCCTGAGCCGCAGGAGCCGGCAGGGCTGCCGTTATCCCAAGCAGCAGCAGGGCCGAACTTAACAGCTTGATCAATTTGCTCTTTACATGTTTTTTCATTACATATCACCACCTGGTATAGGCTAATATTACTTTTATTTTAACATAGCCGGACAACTTCCGGGTACCCTACAGGGGAAGCTTGGCATCATTTGACGGATAAAGCACATTTTTGTCCCCAGTTATGGAGGTAAAGGGACTTAAGCTTTTTAAAAATATAAGAATTTATATGCTTCACGCTATAAATTATCCTTCTATTTCTCGCTGAAACGGATACCGTCCTTTTGAGGACGGCGAAGCCGTTTCCACTTGCCCTGGGGCTTGCGGCAATAACCATAAAAGTAATACAGCATTAAAGACACTCAGGTTTCGGTTTTGCTACCACAGGTGTACAAATTATCGTATACTTTGAACGGAAAGGGGCTGATGTGATGAATAAATGGCTCAAGACGCTATTGTTTCTGGCAGGTTCTGCCTTTTTGACGCGGTTAATCCCGTTCTCTTCCTTGTTCCGCAATCTGGATACGATGGTTCACGAGTTCGGCCATGCGCTCATGACCCTGCTGCTCTCGGGAAGTGTGCTGCGCATTGAGCTGTACGCTGATCACAGCGGGGTCACCTATTCGGCCATTGGTGCGGGAGCACAAGCGATACTGGTGTCGCTGGCCGGATATCCGCTGGCTTCGTTATTCTCTTTGCTGCTGTTCTATTTATATAGAAGAAACCGGCTGCAATGGGGGCTGATGTTATCCACCGCCATAGCACTCATAATGCTGATTTTATATGTGCGGGGCGGATTCGGCATGATGTGGCTGGCCGGGTTTATTGCGCTGACTCTGGCAATGATGTTTCTCTGGCCTAAGATCAGCAAATATTATTACTTGTTTCTGGCGTTTCTCACGCTTGAGGAATCCGTAATGGGTACACTTTTTCTAGTATCGTCTGCGGCATTTACACCCTCCCGTGCAGGGGATGCGGCCAATCTGGCGAGGTTGACTCCTTTGCCGGCCATCTTTTGGGCAGTGCTGTTTCTTCTATTCTCATTGCTATGCGCCAAAGGGGCACTAGGTTTCTTGTTCAAGGAAGAGCGCCGGAACGGCAAGCTGGGGAATAGGTGAAATTACACAAATTTTTCGTCATCTTTAGACAAAAGAGCGATCTTTCGCAAAGAGGCAATCCACTTTTTAGTGGAGTGGCTCTTTTTTTGTCGATATTCTAGGTCCGAACATATATTCCATGACAAGGAGTTGTCCGCCATTATTGGTACATTAATAGAAGATCCAAAAAAAGAAAGAGGTGGAAATATGCAAGCAAGTATCCAGCCCATATTTACATGGAGTCAAAACCGGATTTTTGCAGGAGCTGCTCGGGATGTAGTTTTGCTAGTCGAGTGGGAAGGCATGGTCCAAGGTGTGGAAACCCGCAAGAAAAGCCGCAAAGTCGTTGCCCGTGAAATCGAACTGAGAGTATGGCTTGAAGCGCATGTAAGTCTGAAGGCATGTTATGGATGTGTAGTGGAGGCAGGGGAAGGAAGATCGCTGCTGCTTAAGCTTGGCAAAATACATGCGGGAGGGAGGAAATATATAGCGCTGGAATTCACCATGGCGGCGATGCCAGCCGGAAACCATGAAGCACTCTGGCTGCAGTGGCAATATAAACAACCCCCGGTGGAACGCATCCGCGAGCTGCCCTTGCATAAGCTAAGCCTAGAGTATACCCACCATACCGATGTGCTCGGCACGGTCAGCTGCTTTCATGTAGCCAAGCATTTGGAGCTGCTCAAGACAGCGATGGTGATGGAAGAAGCAGTGGCCTTACGTTCTAAGACATCCGACCCAGCTTCCTATGATAGGTTGCGCAGACAGGCGGATGATCTGCTGCTGCTGGCAACCCAATCTGGAGACATGCAGCTGGTTAAAGAGGCGGAGGCTTTGTACAAGCAGTTGGACGTGGGGATTCAGGTCTGGTGACTCTAGGAATACACAGTTTAAGATCCATCAACCGGTAACTAGGGCATATACATAACTGCACTATTTCGCTGAGTGCAAACCAGAATAGCTGACAGATAGAGCGATATATTAATGTGGTAATATAGTAAAATAGTTCTATTATATTTTTGTAACGAGGTTATTAATTCCCTGTTTTTAGATATATATAACTAATTTATTTAAAATAATGGGTCTATTTTACCATAAATCAAGGGGAACTGAAAATGACAGACCGATTAATCCGGCTGATGCGCATCATTACGCTAGTTCAGGCCAAACCCGGAATTTTAGCCCGTGAGCTGGCTGAACGCTGCGGCAACAGTGAGAGAACGATATACCGGGATATGGATGCGCTAAGTGCCATGCATATCCCTATTACCCACCTGGGGCACGGGAAGGGATATGCTTTTATCGGGAACTTTGCACTCTATCCTTTAGATTTGTCGGAAGAAGAATCGGCCGCATTTTCACAGCTCCGCGGCATTATGAATGACATTAAGCCTCTGCTGCCTGCGCATTTTGAAGACGCCTACGAAAAAATCATGGCTGCGGAATATAAGCAGAAGGCGGAAAGGGAAGAGAAGATGGAAAGCGTAAAAAAAGAAGCCGGGCAGCATTGGACAGAGAGGGGGACTTCACAGGGGGAGCCTTCGCCTTTTCTGACGGAAATTCTGCTGGCTATAATGAAACAGCGAAGCTTTCAGGCGGATTACAGTGAAAATGCCTATGAAGAGAAGGAGATACAGATCGATCCGTACTGTCTGGTTCCGCTGGAGAACCGCTATCATTTAATCGGGTTCTGCCACCGCTTTGGCATGATAAGGGCTTTTCACATCAACGGGTTTTCGAGTGTCAGGCCATTGAACCGTTTTTTTTCCAAGGAGCAATTTGATTTGCAGTCTTTTATGAAGCAGAAGTGGCGTTTGGACCAAGACAGTCTGGAGATCGAATTCAAGGTGAAATTTTCGGAACGGATGATGGATTGGATCAAATATGAGGAGTTGTTTGTAAAGCCGAGCAAGGTGGACCGCCAGAGCCGCTTTCTCCACTTTAAAGTAGCTGTTGAACAGGATATTGGATTTGTTCGTTGGATCATGAAATTCGAAGAGGAAGCGGAGATTGTGGAGCCGTTTTACTATAGGGATATGATGAGGGTTCAACTGGAAAGGTGGCTATTGGTCTACAAATAGAGCAGGAGCTTTTTGTTTTGTCATTCATTATACCCTTAAATCCTATGAGGTTAGTTAATCTTGCGAATTTTTCTTGTCTACCTTGGTTTTATATAGTAATGTTATACATTAAATAACAACTATGTCGATTTAATAATAAAAACTAACTTATAATGTAAGGTATTAACGGTTAAATCTCTCTTTTAGAGAGATTTTCTTGTCTGTCATTTGACCTTTGTTCAATTTTTAATAGAAGAGAGGGTTCATTTTGATCCAGCCAATTCTGGAAATTGAGGATTTGTATACTCATTTTTTTACGGACCGTGGAGAGGTTCCTGCTGTGGACGGCGTCGATTTGTATATTGATGCGGGCGAGGTTCTTGGAGTGGTTGGTGAATCGGGCTGCGGCAAGAGCGTCACTTCATTGTCCATCCTGAAGCTGGTTCCGAATCCTCCCGGCCGGATCGTAGGCGGCCGCATTCTATTAAAAGGGCAGGACCTTGTTCCGCTTAGGGAAAAAGAAATGCGAAAGATCCGCGGAGACTCGGTATCAATGATCTTCCAGGAGCCAATGACTTCGCTTAACCCGCTGTTTACGGTAGGTCAGCAGATTATCGAAACTGTGCGGCTTCACCGCGGCTTATCGAAACAGGTCCGTTTGTGTTCACCGAATGAAAGCACAATGATTCCATTACGCTGGACAAGAATCCGGGCTACTGGAAAGAAGGGCTCCCTAAGCTGAACAAAGTGATCGTCCGCTCCATTCCGGATAACTCTGCGCGCTTTACTGCTCTGCAGAACGGTGAGATCGACCTGATGGAAGACCTTAGCCCTGATGATCTGTCCACACTGGAAGGCAACACCGGGCTTCAAAATGATCTCCAGAATGTTTGATATCCTCTTGGCCTTTCCGAGTATTCTGCTCGCGATTGCAATTGTGGCTATACTCGGACCCTCTCTGCGGAATGCGCTGCTCGCCATTGCGATTGTTAACATCCCGACCTATGGAAGACTCGTTCGGGCCAAGGTGCTCAGCTTGAAGTCAGAGGAATACATCACGGCGGCAAGAGCGATCGGGATGACGAATACGCGTATTCTGCTGACTCATATTCTGCCGAACAGCCTGACGCCGATCATTGTACAGGGGACGCTGGGCATCGCAACGGCCATTATCGAAGCGGCAGCCCTCGGCTTCCTTGGCCTTGGTGCGCAGCCGCCTGATCCGGAATGGGGCAAGATGCTCTCCGATTCGCGCCAGTTCATTCAGAAAGCGCCGTGGACGGTCATTTTTCCGGGGATGTCAATCATGTTTACTGTACTCGGATTCAACCTGATGGGAGACGGACTGCGCGATGTGCTTGATCCGCGGATGAAGAGTTAAAACAATGAAGGCCAGGGAAGCCCTTAGGCGTTTTACACGCCTGGGGGCTTTTTGCTATGAAGCCCATTATAAATAGAAATGTATGTTAAGGTGTAATCTGTATCAATCATAACTAAATATAAACAAACATAACCAAACGTATAGAAAAACGAAAAAAGGTATGCTAGAATATCATCTAAATATACAAGATATATAAATGGGAGGAATGGAAATGTTCAAGAAATTAGCGTTGGTTGTCATGACTGTAATGCTTGCTGTGGGCTTGTCGGCAATACCTGAGAGACAGGCAGAGGCGGCGAAGAAGAAAACCGAAATTATTGTATCTGCCGCAGCCAGCCTGCAGGACAGTCTTGACAAGATTGCCGTTCTTTATGAGAAGCAGCATCCTGATATTGACCTCGTCTTTAACTATGGCGCTTCCGGTACATTGCAGAAGCAGATTGAACAAGGCGCTCCGGCCGATCTGTTCTTCTCAGCAGGAGATAAGCAAATGACAGCGCTGGTGGATGGCAAACTCATTTCAGACCATACGGAACTTCTAAAGAATTGGCTGGTTCTCATTGTGCCTTCGGATTCCAAAGCCAAGATTACAACAATCACACAGCTTACAGATAAAACGTTCAAGAAGGTCGCTGTCGGACAACCGGAATCGGTGCCGGCGGGCCAATATGCGCAGCAGTCATTGACCGCGAAGAATGTATGGGATACGCTGCAAAACAAACTGGTATTCGCCAAGGATGTCCGCCAGGTGCTCTCCTACGTGGAAACAGGCAATGCTGATGCCGGATTTGTGTATAAGACGGATGCCCTAACCTCGAAGAAGGTGAAGATCGCTCTTACTGTAGGGGCACAGGTGCACAAAGCAATCAATTATCCGGTCGGGATCGTTAAGGATTCCAAACATCAGGCAGAGGCCAAAGCTTTCTATAACTACGTGCAAACCAAGGCGGCAAGTGATATTTTTACCGGCTACGGCTTTCAGCTTGCCAAGTAATTCTAATCGAACTTAAGCGGGGTGAAAGCGGATGGAGATCAATTGGACTGATTTTTTCGCCCCGGTCTGGCTTTCGGTCAAAATCTCTGTAATCACGAGCATCATCGTATTCCTTCTGGCAACCTTCGCGGCCAAGAAGATGGCGGGCCGGAGATTCCCCGGATACAGTCTGGTCGAGACCATTCTGCTGCTGCCGCTTGTACTGCCCCCTACCGTGGTCGGCTTTGTGCTTCTAGTCATTCTGGGACGTCGGAGCTGGATTGGCAGGCTGTATGAGCAGTTCACAGAGCATACCATCCTCTTTACCTGGGGGGCTGCTGTTATTGCTGCGGTGGTTGTGGCCTTTCCGCTGGTCTACCGGACCGTTAAGGCCGGGTTTGAGGATGTGGAAAAGGATCTTGAGGATGCGGCGCGTGCGCAGGGTGCCAGTGAACTGCAGGTACTGCGTTATGTAACACTGCCGCTTGCCAGCCGTTCTCTGGCTGCAGGGTATGTGCTCGGCTTTGCCCGCGGGCTTGGCGAGTTTGGAGCTACGATCATGGTAGCAGGCAATATTCCCGGCCGTACACAGACGGTGCCCACCGCCATATATGTGGCCGTCGACGGCGGCGACATGACGCTGGCCTGGATGTGGGTATGCTCGATTATTGTAATCTCAGCCGCTATGCTGATGTTTGTCAATCGCCGTTCTTGAATCGAAGTATGCGAATAACCTCCGGTTTTGCCATCAAGCATCATGGCGAGACCGGAGGTTATTTACTATGATCATAGAGAGAACAGAACATTTGAGGACGGCTAATAAATGATTATGTGAAATTTCGAACAAAGCCTGGAGTTCATTCGTAATGTTAATTGAAAGGGTGGGCGGGGGCACATGATTACCGATAAACAACTCATTGAAGGGTGCCGGTCCGGCCGCCGTGAAATGCTGGGACTGCTCGTCGACAGATACAAGGATGATTTGTACCGGTTTTGCCGCCACCTTACCCTGAATGCCCAGGATGCCGAGGACCTGTTTCAGGAGGTGTGGGTCCGGGTCATCCGCAAGCTGGAGAAATATGATTGTGAGCGTTCCTTTAAAGCCTGGCTGTTTCAGGTTACGGTCAATTTGCATAGGGACCGCTACCGCAGATGGATAAAACTCCAGCACCGTTTTCTGGGCGAAGCTTCTTTCCAGGCGGATTTCCTGAACATCCGGGATTCGTCGCTTCTCACGGAAGAGGCCTTGCTGCGGAATGAACGGAACGCCGAGCTGGAGCAGGGGCTGCGTGCGTTATCTAAGCGGTATTTGGCGCCGCTGGTTCTCTATTATTACAACGAATTCAGCTATGAGGAGATTGCGGAGATGCTTGGCATTCCCGTGGGAACGGTCAAGTCAAGGCTCAATCAAGGGAAGAAGCTGCTGCAAACCTCCATGCAGCATGTAAAGGAGGAAGCGTGATGAATGAAGAGGAAGCGCAGGATCAACTGCTAAGCCAATATTTTAATGAACCGGCCCTGGCACCTCCCCGGCTTGTTGCGGATACGCTCCGGAAAATAACGGCTGCAGAAAGATTGGGAAGAAGCATTATCGCTGTCGCGGTAATTCAAGTCATTGTGCTAATGCTGCTGGGAGCCTGCGTGCTGACGGGTCCTGTTCCCCTGCTATGGAAGCTGGTCCTGCTGCTGGCCTTCGGTCTCGTTCAGACATCCGCCGCCGCAGCGTTGCTGTTCTGCCTGTCCGGCAGATCGGGTGCAGCAGCCCGGGTATGACTTTTCAGGTATATGGGGCAAGCGGAAGCCAGAGCATCCGCATTATTCTCAAAGGAGGACGGCATATGAAGAGACATGAGCCGCTTGGCAAACTGCTTTTTTGGGTTCTTACAACCGGATTCTTGCTTACTCTGGCCTTAATGGGATATTGGATGTTTCCCTATATGTCGGATGTATTTAGCGAGGACCGTGGCTGGTTTTTGTTTATGGGGCTGGCCGTGCTGCTGCTCATTGGTTTGAATGGAGCTATTGCCGTATTCATCTATAGGGATGCTTCGCGTATGGGGATGAACACCTGGTTGTGGATGACTGCTGTAATCTACATTCCCAATTTAATCGGGCTGCTGATCTACTTTGTGGTCAGACAGCAGCACAAAAGAGACGGCGGCGTTAGTGCCAACGAGAAGTATTGCCCGCATTGCGGGCACATGATTAGAACGGGGAGTGAATGAAATGAACAAAAAGTGGAGCCTGCTGATACTCGCGGTACTGACATCTGCTTTACTGCTTACGGGCTGCGAAAAAAGGCTGATGTTCGTTGGATCAAGCAGTGGTAAACAAATCAAGGCATCCTATAAGCTGCTGTCAGGTACGGAAACAAAGACGCTGAAGCTCAAAGAAGGGGAAACTCTGCTGCTGGACTATACCTCCAAAGTGGATAAAGGCAAGCTGTCCATGAAGCTGTATGATCCCGATCATGAGCTTGTGAAAGAGCTTCGTACGAATGAGGCTGCAGAAGAGCAGGTGGAGATTAAAAAGGACGGAAAATACAAGCTCGAAATTGTCGGCACCGGGACCAGCGGAAGTTATAAAATTAAATATTCCACTGAAGCCGATTAGGAATTACTGGCTGGCTGCTTTCCGCTTAAGTCTCGTAAATGACCCTTCCGGTATCGGTAAGGTCATAGCCGTGAATGGAGCTGAGTTCGTTCTTGAAAGCCGATGACCGTAAAATGTCGATGACTGTCCCGATCCATTGCTCATGCTCCGGCTTCTTGATCATTACAAGATCATAACGCTCCTGAATGAGCGGAATGAATTCAATGCCGTCAACTATCTTGGCGGCTTTTTCTGTGCCGATGCCGACGTCAGCCTCGCCCCGTGCTACCATTCCGGCTACGGCCAAATGGCTGTTCTCTATAGTGTCATAACCGCTTAACTGGGCGGACTGGATACCGTGCAGGCGCAGCTGCTCGTCCAGCAGCACCCGCGCACCGGAGCCGCGCTCGCGGTTAATCAGCCGGAGGCCTTTCTGCTGGAGATCCGACCAGTCACGGATACCCTTCGGATTGCCCTTTAGCACGTAAAATCCTGCACTTCGCGCCAGCATATGCACCACTACATAGGAGAAGCCGACAAGCAGCTTGCGGATATAGGGCAGGTTATACTCTCCTGTATCTCCGTCGAGCAGGTGGGTGCTGACAATGTCAGACTCCCCATGATACATCGCAATCAGGCTGTCCAGACTGCCGGCATAGGAACGAAGCGGCCGGGAGGAGGGCTGGCTGCGCTCCAGGTGGGTAGCCAGAATGTCCAGCGACATATCCTGCCCGGTAATGACCACATTGACTCCGGCGGATTTACCGGTAAACGCAGGCGGCTGGGAAAAGTGAAGCGGTGCTGTAAAAGTGGCTGGCGGCAGCGCAAAGGGAGTATGGGGCAGTGCGGTTGCATCGCCTGCAGGCGGACCGGCCGAAGCTCCGCTGCGCGAATTCTGCTTGTAGGCCTCCAGATCGGATAGATCGACACGCATTTGCTTACCGACACGGTAAGAGGGCAGCTCGCCCTTTTTGATCAAATCATAAACCTTCAGCTTGGATATCTTCAATAACCGGGCGATTTCCTCGGTAGTATAGGAAGTGTTCTCAGACATGGATAAAGCCTCCTAAAGGATGGACTGTAGCAGTGATCATAAAGTCATAATAATAGCTCAAGACTACCTTATTTTGAGGTCGATCGCAATTAAAGAGCCACGGAAAGGCCGGCAAAAGTATTCAAAAAGCAAGATGTCGGCCATGCTTCACCTGCTGTGCATCGGATAATTCAATCAGTTCGGAAACGGTGACGAACCGGAAGCCCCGTTTTGCAAGCTCGGGCAGGATGATTTTGAGCGCTTCGCCCGTCTGCGACTGTCCGTGTACATAATCATGGAACAGTACGATATCGCCATTTTTTGCATTGCGGATGACTTTGCTGTAGATACTCCACACACCAGGACGGTTCCAGTCGCGGGTATCCTGATGCCAGGACCACAGCACCGGCTTCAGGCCCATATTGTTGGATACATCAACCAGCGTATCATCGTACATGCCGCCAGGCGGTCTGAACAGGCTGCTGTGTTTGCCTGAGATCTTTACGATTTCCTTTTCGGTCAACTCCAGCTCCTGCAGAATCTGCTGCTCGGAAATAGGCTTCTTGAAATACACATGGTTGTAAGTATGGTTTGCCAGTTCATGCCCCTCGGCAATCACCTGCTTGGCTACTTCGGGATAGGCGGCGATTTTTTTGCCGATAGCAAAAAAGGTGCATTTGGCATTGTATTTATGCAGCACGTCCAGAATCTGAGTGGTCTCGGAAGGATCGGGTCCGTCGTCGAAGGTCAGTGCTATTACTTTTTGACTGGTGGGAACCTCCCAGATCATGTCCCCGCGCTGCTCATAATAATAGCGGTTTTTAATATTTGGACTGGCTAGTGCGCTGTTAGTAAGCCCAAGCGGAAGCAGATGCAGAAGCATGAATGCTGTTATCGTGATATAGGTTGTTCTACAGCCTGTTTTCATAAGATTCACCTTGCACTCCTTACATGACCCGTGGCAAAGGAAGCGGGTTATTTTGCTTTAGAATGCTCCATGCACCTTGCAAACTATTCACTGCGGCCGGGCAGTTGCTCAACTTTCTATTTTAGAGTGAAAGTTCTGCTGAAAATGACTTATAATGAAATACTAAATACAGATCAATGGATAGGGGCAGCGGATATGACACTTATTGAGAAAAGAGAGCATCGGCAATATCCGGAGATTACCCGACTGGAAACCTCTAGAGCCGCATATGAACGCGATTATTCGCGCCTGATTCATTCGCCGACTTTTCGCCGGCTGCAAGGCAAATCACAGGTGTTCGGCGCCGGAACCGGCGATTATTACCGCACGCGCCTGACTCATTCACTGGAAGTGGCGCAAATTGCCCGTGAAGCCGCCAAGAGCCTGCTGCGCTCTTACCCGGAGGTGGAAACAGGGCAGGCGGACAACCCGGGTCTTGTAATCGATCCCGAAGTGGTGGAATGTGCAGCCATCGCGCATGATTTCGGCCACCCGCCATTCGGCCACAAAGGGGAAGAAGTGCTCGATAATATTTTGGAGCAGCTTGTAGCCAAAAAGACTGAGGAGGAAGCGCTGAAATCCGGCGCGGGTCCGCTGCAGAAGCAGACGATCCACGAAAATCTGAAACGGCAATATGAGCATTTTGAGGGCAATGCCCATAATTTCCGGCTGATCATGTTTCTGGAGAAGCGCGAGAACATCGACGGCCTGAACCTTTCCGACGCAGTGCTGCTGGGTATCAACAAGTATCCTTTTCCCGGCACGGTACTCAAGAAAGGCATGTATCTTCATGAATGGGATTATATCAGGGAAGTCCGCAAGGAATGGGGAGTGCCGGAAGGCAAGAAGACGCTGGAAGCCCAGCTTATGGACCTCTGCGACGACATCGCCTATTCCGCCCATGATTTGGAGGATGGCATAAAGGCCGGCAAAATCGAGGTCCATGAGCACTTTATGCATGATGCCTATATCCAGCGGCTGATCGTTGAGAAGATTACCACGCTGGAGGATTTGTTCTGGGAAGGCTGGAAGTCAGAGGCTATCCATGCCAAAGTTGAAGAGGTGCTGAGCTCATTCCTGCGGGTATGGATGGAGAAAATGCCGACCTGCGAAAATGATTACTCCCGCACCCGGCGTGAGGTTAAAGCCTACTGGGTCAGCACCTTTGTCGCCAGCTTAGGCGTGATTCACGACGGAGACTGGAAGAAGGTCACCTTTATCAAGGAGGGCAAAGAGGATGAGGACATGCTGCGGACGGTCAGCGTGCTCAAAAGCTTCGCCTGGGTCACGATGATTCGCGACCTGCGTGTGCAGCGGCTGCAGAAACGCAGCGAGTGGATTTTGCGGCGGCTTTGGGGCGCATTCCTCGATCCTGAAACGTCGAAGGCGATTATTCCGAGCGACTGGCTGCAGCGCTTTGAGAAGGATCAGCGGTCGCAGAGGCCGATCTGGACGTGGGAGCATATGGTGATTGATTATATTGCCGGAATGACAGATGCTTTTGCTGAGAAAATCTACAATGAGCTTTATGGTCTGAAGGTCGGTTCTATTTACGATCTGGACTAGGACAGGCAAAGCTTGGATAAGAAGACTAAGAACCTGAATATTGCGGGTCTCCATACGATAAACGCAAAGGTCAAACTGTCGGGCGGCGCGGCTAAAGCACGCCTGTTCATCAAGACAGGAGCTGGCTGGGTATGGTCAGACAGCGGAGCACCCCTAACAGTGGACTCCAGCGGGTATACAACTTTGAGCATTTCGTTGCCGTCCGCCGCTGAAGCAGAAGGGGTTGACCTGATTGCCGTAAAGACGATCGGCATCAAGCTTGAAGGGATCACAAACGGCGAAGGAACAGCGAAGTTGTATCTGCAGGAAGTGATGCTTGCCGCAGCCGGGTCGGACATTGATTAACCGGTTTCAAATGAATAAGGCTAAAGACTCAAGGTAAAAGCCTGCAGACTCAGTGGCGTTGCAGAAGACTCGAAGCCCCTATGCGGTGTGCTTTGGGTCTTTTGGTATGTTCTAAAGAGATAGCAATGAATATCGTACATTATATAAATTTCTCATTTCAATCTGCCGAAATATAAGGTAGATCTGTTTTTTTGCCCATTCTTGAAAATGAAATGTAACAGATTGGAATTGCATGTAAAGTTTTCGGAAAAGTTTGAGGAGGATGCGCAAATGAGAAAGGATCTGGGACTTAAGGGATCTGTACACAAGTTCGTTAATGGGACATTGAAGGGGGTAACATCCAAGGGGAAGCAAAGCATCGGCTTCAAAATAGCTTCCGGGTACGTTGTTTTGGCTTTGCTGGTCTTGATTATCGGAGGAACCTCTCTCTATTTAATGAACGGTATGCAAAAGAATACCGGAAATATTGTTGAACAAATGGTCCCTGCGCTGGAAGAAATACATAATGTCAATTATTACACCGAACATATCATGGCGGTCAGTATGCAGCATATTTTAAGTACCGATGCTGCAGAGAAAAAGAAGCTGGAAGCGGAACGTGACCAGTTTATCCGTAAAGTGGCCGAATCTATGAACAACTATAGAAATACGCTGCGGGACAAGGAGCAGAAGGAGCTGCTGCAGTCGCTGAGTCATAAATGGGATGAATTTATGACTATTAACAACCAGGCGATCAAGCAGAGCGGTGCAGGCGACGAAGAACTGGCACTGGAGGTCTCGCAAAAAGGCATTACGGCGTTTAATTCGATGCAGACCGATATGGATGCTCTGGTTGATCTCAGCCAGAAAGCCGCGTCTGAAGAGGGCGAGCGTTCTGTCGAGATTTTTCATACTTCCATTATTGTGAATCTGATTATTGTAGCGGTAGTTCTGGTTGTGATCGGTCTGATTAATATGGTCATCCGGCGTACAATCATCAATCCGCTGAAGCAGGTAACCGTTCATTTGCAACAAATATCAGGCGGTGATTTGACGTCAGAGGATACCTTGATCGCAAATCAGGATGAAATCGGTTTGCTTGCCAGGACGGTAAACGATACGAACCGGACATTGCTGGAGATTGTGAGTCAGATCCGTAGTGTTTCCAGTATTATCGCGAGGCAGGGGGATGAGCTGGTCCGCAATATTTCCGATACAAAGGAGGGCAGCCAGCAGATTGCCCTTACCATGGAGGAGTTGGCCAAAGCTTCTGGAAGCCAGGCGGAGGCAGCTGTAGAAGCATCCAAAGCGATAGAGGATCTGAATATGCTGATTGAGGCTTCTGCAGTCAAAGGTATGGATCTGTCGCTTCATTCCGGGCAGGTGCGCACAAAGGGTGACAGAGGCAAGCAATTAATGGAGAGCTCAGTGGCACAAATGGGGCAAATCGCCGAAGCCGTATCACAATCCATGGAAACGGTGGAGGAGCTGAACCGCAAGAATGAGGGGATCTTCCGGCTGGTTGGCTCGATCCGCAGCATTTCCGAACAGACGCATCTCCTGGCAATCAACGCTGCGATTGAAGCAGCCAGAGCCGGAGACAGCGGGCGCGGATTTGCGGTTGTGGCACAAGAGGTGCGGAAGCTTTCGGAGGAAGTGCAGCGGACGGTATCGGAAATTACCGGGATTACGCAAGGCATTCAGCTGGACTCCAAAGAGGTGGTCGAACATTTGCGCATGGGGGTCATGAGGACAGAAGAAGGCAGCCGGCAAATTGCTGAGACAGGCGAAGCTTTGGATGACATCAATAAATCGGTGCATGTTATGTCCGGCACCATTGAAGAGATGGGCGGTAATCTTCAGCAGATGACCGCAGCAAGCGAAACGATGAACGAGTTCAGCCAGCATATTTCAGCCCTTGCCCAGCAATCGGCGGCAGGTGTGGAAGAAACCTCAGCTTCGGCCCACGAGCAGCTCAGCGCCACCAATGAAGTTGCAGCTGGCATAGGGCAGCTGAAAACACTGCTGACCGAGCTTAGTGAATCGGTAACTCGCTTTCAGGTATAAGAAGACAGCCCCTCACGGGTTCATTTACGCAAGGAGTAAATGTGCCTGTGAGGGGCTGTTTGTGCTTGTACTTGTTATAAACGTGACGGCAGAAGCTTGCTGCACGTTGCTTGGCCGCCAGTCAATAGAGTGAGCTGCCGTCAGTACTGGCGGCTATAGTCAACCCTATTGCGCGAAGGGGCGCCATCTTGCAGATAGGACTGCAGGTTGTCTGTGAAAATATCAACAATGCGGTCGGCATACCGGTCTGTTGTGCCGGCACAATGCGGGGTGATTACCACCTGCTCCATTCCCCATAGCGGATGATCCTGCGGCAGGGGTTCGGTCTCAAAGACATCCAGCCCCGCTCCGGCCAACTGGCCGCTCTTCAGCGCGGCCATCAAGTCTTCGGTATGGGTGGTGGCTCCCCGGCCGATATTGATATAATAAGCGCCTTGCTTGCAGTTGGAGAAGATTTCCGCATTAAACAACCCTTGTGTTTCATCGGTGAGCGGCAGCGTGTTGATCACGAAATCGCCTTGGCGGATTGCGTCAGGCAGCTCGTCAGTGGTGTAGACCTGATCAAAATCGGCAACCGGTTTACCGGAACGGCTTATGCCGATGGTCTTCATCCGGAAAGCCTTGGCAATTCTTGCCGTTTCACTGCCGATGGAGCCGGTGCCTGCAATGACGGCTGTCTTGCCGGTTAATTCACTTTCATTGCCTTCCGAATGCCAGCGGCGGTTCTGCTGGTTGCGTACGGCTGTATGCAAATTACGGGTGAAGAGCAGCATAAAGCCAAAGATTACAGCTGTGATCGGCTCGGCGTGAACACCACTGGCGTTCGTGAGCAGGATTCCGCGCTCCTCCAAACGATCAAGCGGGAGTTTCTCAACACCAGCCGACCAGGTCTGAACCCAACGCAGCGGTGAATCCGGCCGCAGCAGCGTGTCGCTGATGCCCTTGCCCCAGCCGATTACAATTTCTGCATTGGCCAGAAGCTCCAAATCCGGGTTTTTGGCGTTTCCCAGTGTGAGGGTATAACCTGGGGCGGCGTCGAGAATAAGCTTCTGCTGCTGGGATGTAAGGGGCTGTAAACAAACAATGGATTTCGTCATGATGGTTCCCTCCCGTTATACTTTTTTATAGGATTGGCTGATAATGTATAGAATAAGGATAACAAATCTGTCTGGAAAGGTGAAATTTTTATGGAACGTAATAGGTCTGAGCGAGATATGGAGCGCTTGTTTATTGCCGTAAAAGTCCCTTCAAACCTGAGTGAATTACTGGAAAAAGAGTCTGAAAAATGCTCCGCGAAGCTGAAATTTGCAAAATGGACACATTCTAAAGATTATCATATTACCCTGCAGTTTCTCGGTGACACACCCAGGAAAGAAATTCCTGCACTTCTTAAAGCACTCGGGGAAATATCCGGAAAGAGCAAGCCGTTTCGATTAAGCTTGGAGAACTGGGGGACTTTTGGTCTTCCGCATGCGCCTAAGGTGCTCTGGGCAGGGGTTTCCGGCGAGCTTGCGAGACTTGGGGAACTGCAGCGGGACGTGGTTAATGCGACTTCTGGCTTGGGTTTTAAAGCCGAGACAAGGGAGTACAATCCCCATATTACTCTGGCCCGGAAATACCGGGGTGAGCAGCCCTTCAGCGCCGAAGAGCTGCCGGATTTACGTGACTGTGGAGGAGAAAAGGAGAACAATTGTTCGGAAAAGGACTGGACGGTAGATGCTTTTGTGGTGTATGCTACTAGAATGCATGCCATTCCTATGTATGAAATGATTGAAAAATTGACATTTTTCTAAATTAAAATCGACAAGAAAGTTTTCAAAGCTTCCATTTTCGGTTACATACAATAGGAATGTGCCGTAAAATAGGAGGTAAAAAATGGTTATTTTTAAACAAAATCGCTGTATTGCGCTGCTCGTTGGCGTTATTCTAGTGTGTTTCTCTTCAATAAGCCTGATGAACTCCGAGCGTGTATCAGAGGGCAAAAATACAGTACCAATGAATAAATTACAGACAACCCATGCATCTGCCGCATCTGTCCTGTCGCATCCTGCCACAACCGGCGCCAAGAGGATAACCGAATCACCCAAACCCATGCTCTACACCACAGTTGCCGACCTGAGGCTTAACTGGAACAGCAAGCCAGCCGTGAATTGGTTCACTCCCGATAAGCTGAAGCCGCAAAGCGCAGCCAAGAAGGTAACCATTCAGACTAAGGCTACTGTGGTGAAGGCACCGCCGGCAACAGCGCAGAAAGCGCTCGGACAGGCGGCAGCCAAGGGGAGCCAGACCGTAAAACAAGCGAAAACGGCATCTCAGCAACATCCCCCCGCTAAATTGTTCTTCTCCCGGACGCAGTTATTAAGCCAGGAACAGCAAGCGCAAGCAACCTGGAGCTACGCCGTATCCGATGAAGACCTGCTACTGCTGCAAAAAATTGTTATGGCAGAAGCAGAAGGCGAACCGTACCAGGGCAAGGTGGCAGTTGCCAACGTTGTTCTGAACCGGCTGCGGTCAGCCAATTTTCCCGACACCATTTATAAGGTCATCTATCAGAAAAGCCAGTTCAGTCCTGTGGCAAACGGGCGTCTTAAACGTGTCAAACCTAATAAGGACAGCATTAAAGCGGTAAATGCTGCGCTCTCTGGAGTTAAAGAGGTGACGGATGATACGTATTTCTTCCTGTCGCTGAAGCTGGCACAGGATCTGACGGTCCACCATTCGCAGGAGTACGCCAAGACCATCGGCAATCATACCTTTTATAAATAATTTGATTTCAATGAACGAGAAGCATAATTCTGCAAAACTTTTAGGAGGATCACTCTATGAAAATCACCTATTACGGTCATTCGGCGCTGCTTGTTGAGACGGAGGAAGTCAAAGTTATTATTGATCCTTTTTTGTCGGGAAATCCGAATTCGGGGATCTCACCCGATGAGCTTTCGGTCGATGCGGTTCTGCTCACCCACGGGCATTCCGATCATTTTGGAGATGCGCTGGAGATTGCCGCGAAGAATGGCTGTCCGATCTTTGCTGTCTATGAACTGGCAGAATATTGCCGCATCAAAGGTGCGCAGGTCAAACACATGAATACCGGCGGCAGTCATTCCTATAAAGGAATCACCGTAAAGTATACCCAGGCCTTTCATTCCTCCTCCATTACAGAAGGGGATACCTGGATTTATGCCGGACAACCGGCAGGTATTCTGCTCACCATCGGAGGCAAAACCTTATTTCATGCCGGAGACACGGCATTGTTCGGGGATATGCGTCTGATCGGAGAACGAAACGCCATTGATATAGCGGCGCTGCCTATCGGGGACATGCTTACGATGGGGCCTGACGATGCGCTGCTGGCGGCAAGATGGCTTCGTGCGGACAAAGTGATTCCGCTGCATTACAATACATTTCCGGCGATTGCCCAGGATGGCGCAGAGTTCTGTGACCGGCTGCGGCAGGAGGGGATTCAGGGCTATCCGCTGCATGCAGGGGAAAGTGTGGAAATCTAAACTCCCGCTGACGGTATAATAAAAGAACCTCCAATCCATACTTTAATGGATTGGAGGTTCTTTTGGTGTTGCAGTTCAGGTAGTTTAAGGAGTAACATAGACGGCCTCTTCATTGCGGGCCGGTGTCCGCGCTCCCCGCAAATCGGTTCTTCCATCAGCCGGTTTGCCCAGCAGCTGCAGCACCGTAGAGGCGCAATTATGCGGTTGCTGGCGCTCGGGAGCCAGCCGTCGCTTGCGCAGCTCCTCCAGTCCGGCATATTCACGCAGCAGGAGGGAGAACCATTTGTCCACGACATTCGAATCCAGCACCTCGGCTAAGCCAAGCTCAACGAAATACTGGCAATTCTTCTCTTCCTGGCCGGGAATGGCGCTGTAGAAGAGCATCGGTATTCCTTTGGCTTGCCCTTCCGTGCAGGTCATTCCACCGGGCTTCGTAATCAGCAGATCGGAGGTGTCCATCAGCTTATTGATTTCACTGCTGTAACCAAGTATCCTCACGTTGGGATGGTTCAGCAGGGGATTGGCCTGCATCTTGGCCACAAGCTTGTCGTTGCTGCCCATGCAGAAGATCAGTTGGATATCATCCATTCGGGCCGTGAGCGAGTCCATAACATCCTTGCCGAACATGAGTCCCCAGCCTCCGCCCATAATGAGCACGGTAGGAATATCGGCGAGCCCGAGTTCCTTGCGGAGCTGCGTCTTGTTGGAACGCTCCCAGAACTTCGGATGCACCGGTATGCCGGTGACCGTCACAAGCTCGGGAGATACCCCGCGGCCGGTCAGAATTGATTTTACCCGCGGAGTAGAGACTAGATACCGGTCAGCTTCAGCGTTGACCCAGGTGGCGTGTGCGTCATAATCCGTTATGAGTGTAAAGAGCGGAACATTCAGCCCTTGCCGCTTCAACCTCGAAATGACGGCTGCGGGAATGGGATGTGTGCAAATAATTAAATCCGGCTTAAGCTGCTCGATAACCTGTAAGGCATGTGTATAAAAAACCCGGTGAAGCGCCAGCTTCGTCAACCGGTTCAGTGATTTATTGTATTGGGTCTTATACATCATGCCAACCAGCTTGGGCTGGCTGCTGACTGTTTTACGGTAAGCGGAAAGAATCCAAGGAGCGACCGTAGGATTCAGGAATTTCCCCAGCTCGATGACCCGGCATTGTACATCCGGATTCAACAGCTTTATTCCTTCGGCGAGAGCATAGGCTGCCCCTGTATGGCCCGTGCCGAAGCCTTCCGAAAACAGCAGTACTCTTTTCTTTCGCATAAGTTCACCTGCTACTTTCCTTCATAGGTAGAATTGCGGGTTCTCTTCTTTGGCGGATTGGAGATACCTCTATATAATCATCTCTTCTATTATACAGCTAAATTAGCTGTTAATCTCATAATATAAGACTATGTGTGTCCGGCCATTCTATTCTTCCATTTCCCGCAGGGAAACCGCCCTTTTTCAAAGACGAGACAGACGTTTCTTCTTACATTATACAGATAAGACGTAAATAGAAAGTTAAATCCCTGCAATAAATTAAAAAAATATACATTGGTTAAAGTATTGCAAACGCGGAGGCATCATGTTAAAGTAAGTAATGACCGAATGACCGGATTAGTAAAATGGTCAAAATGCGGTTACAGCGATATTTCCGAGGAAAGGGAGTGTACGGGTGGCTGTGGTAGATCGAAGGCAGCAGGTGCTTAAAGCCGCGACGAAATGTTTTTCATTATTTGGCTATAAGGCAACTACAATGGATCAAGTCGCCAAGATTGCGAATGTTGGAAAAGGAACGATATATACCTTTTTCACGAATAAGGAGCAGCTGTTCGATGAAATCCTGCGTGATGTCATTGTCGAAATGAAAAAAATCGCCGAGCGGGAAATCAAAAAGGATAAGCCTTTTTTTGATAACCTGCACAGGGTTCTGGATGCTTTGCTGGAATTTCGAAGCGAACACGAGCTGTTCATTAAGCTTTCCCAGGAAAGTCGCGATTTCGGAACGCCGCAGGCTGGTGAAGGACTCGACAAGATCGAGAGTGTTGTGCTTGACTATTTGAAACGGGAGGTGGAACAGGCGATTCGTCAAGGCGAAATCAAACCTTGCGACCCCAAGATCGTATCTGTTGTAATGTTTAGACTTTACATTGTGCTGACTGCTGAACTTAACAAGGTGCATGTGCCTTTGAACAAAGAGCAAATCAAACATTATTTTCACTTGTTCTTGTCCGAAGGACTGGCAACAGCAAAGTAAGGTTTGGAACTGGAATAGGGATGGCATCGTCAACCGTCTGCTTTCCCTAGATGTTCTTCTACTTAGGCGGCAGTGGAACAAAAACCGGAAAGGTTTTTTTTTATCCCGGACTGACCAATTGGGGAAAACAGTCATATGGTATTACTGTAACTTTCAATACAATAGCAAGAATTGAAGATTCATAGCATTTTAAAAGAGAGCAAACGATTATAAGGAGAGAACCAGAATGAAATCTTTATCCGTGTTTTTCAAGGACCTTGGGGCAGTGCTGAAGAATCCTAAAGTGCTGATTCCAATGTTTGTTGTCCTATTCGTTCCGGTGCTGTACAGCGGGTTGTTCCTGAAAGCATTCTGGGATCCCTACGGTAAAATGAATGAATTGCCGGTCGCTGTCGTAAATGAAGATAAAGGTGCCGACTACGAAGGCTCAAAGCTAACTGCCGGGAATGACCTGATAGAAGAACTTAAGAAAACCGACGGGTTCGAATGGAATTTCGTAACCCGTGACCAGGCAGAAGCGGGACTTGACGACAGTACTTATTATATGGCGATCATTGTGCCTGAAGATTTTTCAGCAAATGCAACAACCTTGCTGGGTACTGATCCCCAGCCGGCCAAAATTATTTATGAACCGAACGAAGGCTTCAATTTCCTTGCCGGCCAAATTGGCGGAACTGCGGTAAAGGATATTAAGACAAAAGTATCGGCCAAAATAACGGAAGCTTATACAGAATCCGTATTCGATAAAATTACGGAGATCGCCAGCGGGCTTGGCGACGCCGGAGACGGCGCAACAAAAATTGCCGATGGCGCAAGCAAGCTGGATGACGGCGCGCTGAAGCTGAAGGATAATCTGGTAGTACTGACCGAGGGCACAGGCAAACTGCTCGATGGTGTAGCACCGCTTACGAAAGGTGTGAGCGATCTGAATACTGGTGCTGCCGCCATACACAACGGCAGCAGCACTCTGGCAGGCGGACTCCAGCAATTGTCCGCTGCACACAAGAAACTGCAGGCTGGTGTATCACAGACTGCAGCAGGCAGCAAGCAACTGAGTGAAGGCCTTAAGAAGACGGAAACCGGAGCAGCTTCACTTCAGGCTGGTACAGCATCAGCTGTAGAAGGTACGACTAAGCTTCAAGCCGGCACGAAGTCGGTTGTCGATGGCAGTGCGAAGCTGGAGGCGGGACTTACTTCTTCCGTCGAAGGCAGTGCCAAGCTGGAAGCCGGTCTGAAGGCTTCCAAGGATGGCAGCGCGAAAGTAAGCGCGGGAGCCAAAGCAGTGGCCGATGGCCTGCAGCAGCTGGCCAAATCAAATCCTCAGCTTGCAGCCAGCCCTGAGGTGCAGAAGCTGCTGGCTGCAAGTACGGCAGTCGCTCAAGGCAGCGCGCAGCTGGATCAAAGCCAGCAGCAGCTCGTGGAAGGCGCATCAGCGCTCCACAGCGGGCAGGAGCAGCTTGTGCAGGGTGCAGGACAGCTGCATACCGGTTCAGAGCAGCTGGATACTGGAGTCAATCAGCTGCATGACGGAGCGCAGCAGCTGAATGCCGGCAGCACACAGCTGCTGGAAGGACAAAAACAGCTCGTGGCCGGTGCAACGAAGCTGGAAACCGGCGGCACTACACTTGCCGCAGGGATGAAGCAGTTCGGCGCGAAGCTGGACGAAGCTGCAGCTGGCGGTGCGAAGCTGGCCGATGGCGGCAAGGCGCTGGAAGCCGGAACTTCGAAACTGTTGAACGGAGCCGGACAGCTGAGCAGCGGCCTGACCTCTGTAGCCGATGGCTCGAAGAAGCTAAGCGCTGGAGCCGGACAGCTGAAGGACGGTCTTGATGATCTGAAGTCCGGTTCAGGCGAGCTTGCAACGAAGCTTGGCGATGCCGCATCAAAGACCAGTTCGGTGAATAAGACCGACGCACTGGTGTCGATGTTCGCCCAGCCTGTGGAGATCGAAGAAGTTAAAGTGAATGCCGTGCCAAACTACGGCACAGGCTTCGCGCCTTACTTCCTGTCCCTTGGACTGTTTGTAGGTGCACTGATCAGCACAATTATTATTCCAATGCGCGATTCCGAAGTGATCGGTGCCAGTCGGTTCAACCGGTTTGTCAGCCGTACGCTTACATTCACAATGATGAGTGTGCTTCAGGCGTTGCTGGCTGCGATTATTGTGCTGTACGGATTGGGTCTTGAAGTGCAGAATGTACCGCTCTTCTATGCATTTATCTTCATTACCAGTCTTGCCTTCATGTGGATGATCCAGGCGATTGTAACCTGGCTGGATCAACCGGGACGGTTTGTGGCCATTGTCATCCTTATCTTCCAATTGACGACAAGTGCAGGTACGTTCCCGCTTGAATTGATTCCGAACTGGATGAAATTCTTCAATCCGCTTCTTCCTATGACCTACAGCGTCAGAGGATTCAAGGCAGTAATTTCCACGGGAGATACGGGTGTAATGTGGAATGATGCAGGACTGCTTGCGATCTACGGCCTTGTATTCCTGGCTCTTACGTTCACCTATTTCATGACCCGCAGTCGTGAAAGTGAAGCTGCTATGAAAAGTGAACAAGTTTTGACTGTATAATCGGTTAATAGAAATAATATAACAATAAGCAGAGGACGCTCCTTAAGGGGCGTTCTTTGCTTATTGCGGAAATGATATACGACATTAAAATGACATGTTATGGAAAGAAAATGAAATAAGCGTTTTCATTGCATAAGAACTTATTCGGTTTTAATGCATAATTATGCATTGTAAAGATTTTTTACGCTTTTATTCACTAAAGCTGTACCGCAAAAGCAATTGTTAATCAAACTCATAAAAAAGTTTAAATTGCGCTCATGTCAGGTCGATGATAAAATAATATAACCAATCTGCCTTGAATAATTATTAAGATTTTTCTCTGAAATATTTTCCTGAAAATATAATGTAAGTAGAGCTTTGCGCTTTGCTTTTTCCTTATATTTTTTGTGAAATTGATGCCGCCATTATGCAGATCGGCAAGCGGGTTCTTCCGATGATAACTTCTACTTTATTATAGAAAGGTTGCGTACAATGAGACACACTGAACTGCCCGGCAAACAGGGCCTTTATGATCCCCAGTTCGAAAAAGATGCATGCGGCATGGGATTTGTTGCCCATATTAAAGGCACACCGTCCCATGATATTGTAAGTAACGCTTTGACTATGCTCTTCAATATGGAGCATCGGGGGGGCCAGGGTAGCGAGCCGAACTCCGGTGACGGAGCCGGCATCATGCTGCAAATTCCGCACCGTTTCTTTGCAGGGGAAGCCGCTAAGCTTGGCTTTGAACTGCCGGAGCGGGGCCGCTATGGCGTGGGTATGATCTTTCTGTCTCATAACGAGGAGATCCGGGCCCGCCACGAGGCGCTCTTGAGCGACATTATTGCAGAAGAAGGCCAAGAGGTGCTTGGCTATCGCGATGTGCCTACCTTTGACGAAATGCTGGGCAAAACTGCCAAGGCAGCGAAGCCTTATGTCCGTCAGGTATTCATCGGCCGTTCCGCAGGCGTCAAGGATGAATTGGCTTTTGAACGCAAGCTGTATGTAATCCGCAAACGCGCAGAACTTGCAATCCGCTATGGCGGTACCGAAGAGGGTGAGTCCTTCTACGTGCCAAGTATGTCCTGTCGTAAGATCGTATATAAAGGCATGCTCACAACTGAGCAGGTAGGCCAGTTCTATCTGGATCTGCAGAACAAAGAGCTGGAATCCGCGATTGCGCTTGTCCACTCCCGGTTCAGCACCAATACGTTCCCGAGCTGGGAGCGTGCCCATCCCTACCGTTTCATGATCCACAATGGTGAGATCAACACCCTGCGGGGGAATGTGAACTGGATGCATGCCCGCCAGTCGCTGTTCAAGAGTGAAGTATTCGGAGAAGACCTCAGCAAGATCAAGCCGGTTGTTAATCCGGACGGTTCCGACACCGCCATGTTCGACAATACGTTCGAGTTCCTGTATCTCAGCGGACGTTCCTTGCCGCATGTGGCCATGATGATGGTACCTGAGCCTTGGAGCAACCATGACAGCATGGATGAACAGAAAAAGGCATTCTATGAATACCACAGCACCTTGATGGAGCCGTGGGACGGGCCTGCCGCGATGGGCTTCACCGACGGTGTGCAAATCGGAGCCATTCTTGACCGTAACGGCCTGCGTCCTGCCCGTTATTATGTAACCAAAGACGATATGATTATTTTATCCTCTGAAGCAGGAGTTCTTGATATTCCGGCAGAGAATGTACTATATAAAGACCGCCTGAGACCAGGCCGGATGCTGCTCGTGGATACGAAGCAGGGCCGGATTATTTCTGACGAAGAAGTGAAAGCGTCCATTGCTTCCGAGCAGCCTTACCGCCAATGGCTGGATGAGCATCTGATCGGACTTGACGAGCTTCCGGATGCACCTGAACTGCCGAACCCGAAACATGACAATGTGCAGCAGCTGCAGCAATCCTTCGGCTACACCTTTGAGGATTTGCGCAAGGTGCTGGAGCCTATGGCTTCAACCGGTGCCGAAGCTGTCGGCTCCATGGGCTATGATGCTCCGCTGGCTGTGCTGTCGGATCGTCCGCAGCGTCTTTACAACTACTTTAAACAAATGTTCGCACAGGTAACCAATCCGCCGATTGATGCAATTCGTGAAGAATTGGTAACGTCAACTGCTACGACAATCGGACCGGAACGCAACCTGCTGAAACCAGAACCGGAGAGCTGTCGACAGATCTCCCTGGAATCGCCGATTTTATCGAATGAGGATTTCGCCAAGATCCGCCATGTCCGCCGTGCGGGCTTCAAATCGATGTCTATTCCGATTCTGTTCCCGGCTGAGCTTGGAGCGGAAGGACTGCGTATCGCACTGGAGCGCATGAATGAGGCTGCTGACCGCGTAATGGCCAAAGGACATAATATTCTTATTCTGTCCGACCGCGGTGTGGACCGCGAGAATGCGGCCATCCCGGCGCTGCTGGCTGTATCCAGCCTGCATCACCATCTGATCCGCTCGGGAACACGTACGAAGGTCAGCATTTTGCTGGAGTCCGGCGAACCCCGTGAAGTCCATCATTATGCGCTTCTTCTGGGCTATGGCGTAAGTGCGGTCAATCCGTATCTGGCCTTCGAAAGTCTGGATGACATGATCAGCCAGGGCCTGCTGCGCGGAATTTCGCATGAGAAGGCTGTGAAGAACTACATTAAGGCTGCGACAAAGAGCGTAGTGAAAATACTGTCCAAAATGGGTATCTCTACTATTCAATCATACCGTGGCGCACAGATCTTTGAAGCTGTCGGACTGAATTCGGAATTCGTCGACCGTTACTTTACCTGGACGCCTTCCCGTATTGGCGGTATCGGCCTTGAAGAAGTGGCGGCAGAAGCGCTGATTCATCATAACCGCGCCTTCACCGACAAAGACGGCAACGATAAAGTGCTTGATTCCGGCGGCGAGTACCAATGGCGCAGCGACGGGGAAGAGCATCTGTTCAACCCGCAGACCATCCATCTGCTTCAGCACTCCGTGCGGAGCGGCGATTACAATATGTACAAGAAATATGCAGCACTTGTTCAGGGTGAAAGCGAGAAACATCAGACGCTGCGCTCCATGCTGCAATTCAAATCGACAAATCAGCCAGTTCCGCTGGAAGAGGTGGAATCGGCAGAATCAATTATGAAACGGTTCAAGACCGGTGCGATGTCCTTTGGTTCGATCAGTAAGGAAGCTCATGAGACGCTGGCAATCGCCATGAACCGCATCGGCGGCAAGAGCAACACCGGTGAGGGCGGCGAAGATCCGGCACGTTTTATTCCGGACAGCAACGGTGATTCCCGCCGCAGTGCAATTAAGCAGGTCGCATCGGGACGTTTCGGGGTGACTTCGAACTATCTCGTGAATGCGGATGAAATTCAGATCAAAATGGCACAGGGGGCCAAACCTGGTGAAGGCGGACAACTGCCGGGCCGCAAGGTATATCCATGGGTGGCAGAAGTGCGCGGCTCCACAGCAGGCGTAGGTCTGATCTCACCGCCGCCGCATCATGATATTTATTCCATTGAGGATTTGGCAGAGCTGATCTACGATCTGAAGAATGCCAATCCACGTGCCAGCATTAACGTGAAGCTCGTGTCTGAGGTAGGCGTCGGAACCATCGCTGCCGGTGTAGCCAAAGGCCGTGCCGATATCATTCTGATCAGCGGTTATGACGGAGGAACCGGCGCATCGCCGATGAACTCTATCCGCCATGCCGGTCTGCCTTGGGAGCTTGGTCTCGCTGAGACCCATCAGACGCTGATGCTGAATAACCTCCGTGACCGTGTCGTGCTCGAGACAGACGGCAAAATGCTTAGTGGCCGTGACCTGGCAGTAGCGGTATTGCTGGGTGCCGAAGAATATGGATTCGCTACTGCACCGCTTGTAGCCGTAGGCTGCATCATGATGCGGGTGTGCCAGATGGATACCTGTCCGGTCGGTGTCGCAACACAGAATCCGGATCTGCGTAAGAACTTTACGGGTGATCCACAGCATGTTGTTAACTTCATGACGTTCGTGGCGCAGGATCTGCGTGAGATTATGGCTGAGCTTGGTTTCCGCACCATTGAAGAAATGGTTGGACGCACCGATTGCCTCGACGCCGTACGCGCTTCGAGTCATTGGAAGAAGAAAGGCGTCGATCTGAGCAGCTTGCTTCATACTCCGGCAATGCCGGAAGGAAGCACACGTTTCCGCAGCAAACGCCAGAACCATGGTCTTGAAGAAACGCTCGACGTTTCGAAGCTGCTGGAGCTGGCCGCGCCTGCACTGGAATTCGGTACGGTAGTTGAAGCCTCGCTGCCAATCACGAACGTGAACCGTGCGGTAGGAACGATTCTGGGCAGCGAACTGACGCGCAAATATGGTGCGGCAGGCCTGCCTGATGATACGATCCGCCTGCATTTCAGCGGATCTGCCGGACAAAGTCTGGGCGCGTTCATGCCGAAGGGGATTACGATTACAGTCGAAGGCGACTCCAATGACTATGTGGGCAAAGGGCTGTCCGGCGGCAAGCTGATTATTAAGCCATCACCGAAGGCAACCTTCGCCGCTGAGGACAATATTATTATCGGGAATACGGCGCTTTACGGAGCGACCGGCGGCGAAGCTTACATCAGCGGCATCGCCGGTGAACGGTTCGCCGTCCGCAACTCCGGTGCGAATGTCGTCGTTGAAGGCGTGGGCGACCATGGCTGTGAATATATGACCGGTGGACGCGTAGTTGTGCTCGGTGAAACCGGCCGCAACTTTGCAGCGGGGATGTCAGGCGGTATCGCTTATGTATACGATCCGAACAACAACTTCATCAAACGCTGCAATCTGGAAATGGTGCTTCTGGAGCGGGTCGAAGAACCGGACGAAATCGCTGAACTGCACAGTCTGATTGCCCGTCATACGGAGCTTACTGACAGTGCTGCGGGAAGACGGATTCTGGATGGCTGGGAAGCGGCTCTGCCGAATTTTGCCCGTGTGATTCCAAAGGATTACAAACGGATGATGGAGCAAATCCGCAAAGTTGAGCAAACCGGCTTGACCGGCGAAGCTGCCCTAATGGCAGCCTTTGAAGCCAATATGCGTGAGCTTGCCCGTGTCGGTGGCTAATCTTTAAGCAATTGTTGAAGTACAAGGGACCGTAGCCTTTTGTAATGAAAGGCTACGGTCCCTTTATTATGTAATGTATTTTTCTTGGTTTTCATGAAAAAGGTAAGTTGTGGTAGTATAGAAATGCAAACTAATGAAAGGAAGTGAAATAATGCCAAATATGGCAGAAGTGTCGAAGCCTGTAGCCAGCCTAATGGGCGTCACCAAAAAAATAGGTTCCAAAACGCTGGTCAGCAATTTAACGCTGGACATTCCGTCCGGTCAAATTTTTGGGTTTCTTGGACCGAACGGCGCCGGGAAAACGACGACGATTCGCATGATGGTAGGGCTTATTTCGATCAGCCAGGGAGACATTCTGATCTGTGGCCGCAGCATCAAGGATCAATTCGAAGAAGCGGTAGCCAATATCGGTGCCATTGTAGAGAATCCGGAGATGTACAAGTTCCTGACCGGATACCAGAATTTGCGCCAATATGCGCGCATGGTGCCGGGTGTAGACAAGCATCGGATCAATGAGGTTGTGGAGCTCGTCGGGCTTGGACAGAGAATTCATGATAAAGTAAAAACCTATTCTCTGGGCATGCGCCAGCGTCTCGGTGTGGCTCAGGCCCTGCTGCATCGGCCGAAGCTGCTGATTCTGGATGAGCCGACAAACGGGCTTGATCCGCAAGGGATCCGTGAGCTTCGCGATTATTTGCGCCGTCTTTGCCAAGATGAGGGAACAACGGTGTTCGTCTCCAGCCATTTGTTGTCCGAAATGGAGCTGATGTGCGACAGCGTCGCAATTATCCAGAATGGCCGGCTCGTAGATGTGAAACAGCTGAAGGCAGTGGGAGACGCAGTAATGCCGACTAAGGAAACACTGTTTGAGGTGAGCAATCCGGAAGCGGCGCTTAGCCTGATTGGCCGTGGAGTATTGAGAGAAGGCGGTCTGGCCGTCGTGGCGAGCCGTGAGGAAGTGGCCGAACTGAATGCGAAGCTAGTGGCAGACGGCATCAAGGTCTACAGCATCAAGGTGCTGTCCCGCTCACTGGAAGATCAATTCTTGGAAATTACAGGAGGTGAAGGCATTGGGTGAGTTCGCTGCTCTCATACATAATGAGAATATCAAGATTTACAGCCGTGTTCGTACATGGATTATGTTGTTCATTCTGGCTTTAATGAGTGCGCTGTTTCCGGCACTGTTCTATTTCACCAGCAGTGGTGATATGTCCAGGATGGGACTATGGGAGAGCTTTCAGACGACCGTGAGCGTTGCCTTTTTCCTGAATACAATCTTCACGGTTGTAGTTGCATCCGACTCCGTGGCGGGCGAATTTTCCTGGGGAACAATTAAGCTTTTGCTGATTCGCCCGTGGAGCCGCTCCAAAATACTGCTCTCAAAATATATTTCCATGATCCTTTTCAGTCTGCTCAGCACAGCAATATTAATTGCTTTCGCTTATGGTTCGTCATTGATCTTCTCCTCTTCAGCGGAAGCGGGAGCGTCTAACTTCGGAAATTGGAGTCCGGTTGAATACTCCTTCCTCGATGTGCTCTGCCGCTATGTTGAGCTGTTTCTAACCGCTGCGCTTGCCTTTATGGTATCCAGTGTCTTCCGGGCAAGCGGACTGGCGATCGGTCTGTCTTTGTTTATTATGTTTACCAAAAATTTATTTATCGTCATCTTTAGCCCGGAAAGGTATGAGTGGGCTAAGTATCTGATCTTTACCCACATGGATTTGCGGGGATATATATTGAGCGATGCCGGTCCTGGCGGTGTAACCCTTGGGTTCTCTGCCGCCGTGCTGGCTGTATATTATCTGCTGTTTCTGGCGGTTTCCTGGATCGTATTCCGTAAAAGGGATGTCGCCGCTTAAGACCGTACGTAAATGGAATGTGAGGCGGGTACATATGGGAAGCTGTGGGAATGAGCCTAGACAGGTTCAAACCGTTTAGCCGGCTTCCAGCTTGCTCTGCGCCTTGGAGGCACGTTTACCTGCCTTGTCCTTATTCTTATCCTCCTGCAGTCCGCCCGCTTTCTCCGGGGCGGGCTGTTCTGCCATGCCTATGGAACCGTTAAGCACACTTCCCTCCATAATACTGAGCGTCCCTGCAAGGATGTTGCCGTGGAGTTGTCCGGTTCCAGTCATGGTGAGGCGGCGGTCGGCGGTAACATCACCGAACACTTTGCCGGCTATAATGATCTCCTGAGCTTTAATGCTGGAACGGACCGTTCCTTGTTCACCTACGGTCACTGTCCCCTGGCACTGAATTTCCCCGCTGAAATTGCCTTCAATCCGCAAGTTGGTATCACACTGCACCTTGCCCTCCAGTGTACCTCCAAGACCGATCAGCGAGTCAGTAGACTTAAAGGATACCTGCTGCTTTGGTTTATTCCACACTATTAATTCCTCCTTAGGGGGTTACATAATTGAGCGGATTCACCGCCTTGTTCTGTTTTACCACCTGAAAATGAAGATGGGGACCTGTACTGCGCCCCGTATTGCCCAGCATTCCGATTTGCTCGCCTTTATTCACCTTGTCACCGGCTTTGACGGTCATTCCGTTTAAATGCATATACCAGGTCTCCAGCCCGTTCGCATGCTCGATAATAATGTATTTTCCTCTTGCACCCATCTGATCGGAGGCGGTGACCACACCGGCCATTGCTGCATAGACAGGATCACCGATATCACCGGCAATATCAATGCCGGAATGATAGGCGGAAACGCCCTTGAAAGGGTCGGAGCGGTAGCCGAAGCTTGAGGTGATCACATTGGAATGGGTGGGCCAGATCACGGCCGGTGCCAAGCGGGATTTTTCGGCGAGTGCTTTTTTGGCCTGAAGGTTGGCTTGAACGCTGTTTGCCCTCTCGGCCTGGGTAATCGTGGTGGAGATGCTGTTCACCATCTCTTCAAGCATGCTGCGGATTTCTGCATAATCATCTTTAGTTTGCCGGACCAGCTCCAAGGGATCCTCCTGATAGACCGCGATATATTCACCGCCTACCTGTGGGGTTATCTTACTGCCCAGTACCGATGAAAGCGCCCCGATCCGGTAGCTTACACCAGACAGCGAAGAGGAATTGGAAACCGCTGCAGCCGTGAAATTCACATCTTTTAGCGCTGTTGCAACGGCTGGAGCAGATCCGTCTACGGTGTCCAATGAAGCTGTGGCATGAGAGAGCGTCCCTGATGACGCATTGGAGGAGGATGTTTTTTCGGTATCGGAGTCTGTGCCTGTACCTTTACCTGAGTCTGTTCCAGTGGTGGAACTGCTCTCCTTATCAATCAGCGACTGGAGCTGTGCTTCCAGCTCGCTGACACTTTTTAGCTTGTCTTTGATGTTCTCGGCCTCCTCCGACAGCTCAGTCACCTGACTGCGGAGCTGCTGAAGTGTCTGGTCTTTGTCGGCGACCTTCATTTCCATTCGAAGATTAGTCAGGGATAGCGCCGCTGCTTCCGATTCCAGCTCCGCAATCGAGCGGGAGGCATGAAAATGCATGGAGGTGACCAGACTGGAGATAGACAGGGCGGCTGCGGCCGGGAGGGCCAGGGCAAGCGGCCTCGATAGCTGAAGTTGTCTGACCGGACGTCCGGCTTCGCGGACGACGAGCAGTGTAATCCGGTTATGATCGGGCTGACTCTTCATAGCTACTCCTTTCTGCGGCTTGTGCAGCCGCCTCGTGGTAACTAAAACTCCGTGCCTGCGAGTGTTAGCTATTAAATGGGCTCATCCGAATTGTCCTACTACTCTATGTATTCCATGCCTTTGGTGAACATGACAACGGTTTGGTTGAATAAAGAAGGAGAGTTACGGCAAAACCTGTACTAGAATTGGCTTGGGTGCAGCTAATTCCCGGTTTTTCATGGAGAACAAAGTGATGCGGGTACCAAAGCCCGAAACCGGCTTGTACGAAGCTCAGGCAGGAGACAGCTATTATAGATTTTCAGGAGGTGTGCGCCTTGAGAATATTTGCAATCATTTTATGCCTTTTTATTCTGCAGATTGCCGTAATACTGCTGCTGGAGCACCGCCGTCCGCAAAGAGCGCTGGCCTGGCTGTTCATTACATTCTGCTGTCCGCCTGCCGGGCTGTTGTTCTATTATTTTTTGGGCCATGATTATTGGCAGAACCGCAGGATCGGCAAACGCTGCACGCCGCTGCTTCGTGAAATTCGCGCCCATGTCTCCGGCAAAATTCAGATCGTGAAAAATACGTCAGACACCGGAAACCCTGAATTTGAAAGCCGCGACGAACTGCTGCATCTGCTCTCCGGGCTCTCGGAAAGTCCAGTTACCGGACGCAATAAGTGCCGGATACTTTCCAGCGGCCAAGAAGCCTATGAGGATATGCTGGAAGCGATGGAAACGGCGCGGGAGAATATCCATCTGGAGTTCTATATTTTTCGGGATGATGTCACCGGTGAGCGGTTTCAAGAAGTCATGATCCGCAAGTGCCGCCAGGGGGTTAAAGTGCGTCTGCTATGCGACGGCCTCGGCAGCCATAAGCTGAGCCGCAGATTTATCCGCACCTTAAAAAATGCGGGCGTAGAGGTCCATTTCTTTCTGCCGCCGCTGACCTCACTCATGGACCGCCGCTTTAATTACCGCAATCACCGCAAAATTCTGATTGTTGATGGTCTAATAGGATATACGGGCGGATTGAATATCGGGGATGATTATTTGGGCAAGGATCCCAAGCTGGGCTACTGGCGGGATACCCACCTGCGGCTTGAAGGAGATGCAGTCTATAATCTGCAATACGTGTTCCTCAAGGATTGGAGATTGGCGGCAGGAGACGCCCTGAGCCATCCCCGCTTTTTTCCAAAGCATAGTTGTGAGGAACAGGAGTCTGTGCTGATTGTGGCAAGCGGACCGGATGGAGCAATAGATGCCTCACTGGAGATGTATTTTGCAGCGTTATGTGCAGCCAGGCAGCGAATCTGGATTGCTTCACCGTATTTCATTCCCGATCCGACGATATGCCGGGCACTTAAGAATGCCGTGCTCAGCGGTGTGGATGTGAGAATTATCATTCCTGCCACACCAGACAACAGGCTGGTTTATAATGCTTCTTTATCCTATCTGGAGAATCTGCAGGATGCCGGGGTGAAATTCTACCGCTACAAGAAGGGGTTTATGCATGCCAAAGTCATGATCATAGACGATCTGCTGGCTACTGTGGGCAGTGCCAATCTGGACATGCGCAGCTTCTACTCCAACTTCGAGCTTACCGCGGTGCTGCTCCAGCCGGAGATCATTAATTCGCTTAAGTCAGCGTTCCAGAATGATCTCAAGCATAGCGAATTTATTGACCCTGCAAAATTTAGCAAGAGGGGACGAAATGTCAAGTTGATTCAAGGGCTCTGTCAGCTGCTTTCGCCGCTATTATGACGGAAAAAGGGTCAAAACCCTAACTTTTCGAAGGCGCAAACATGTTCCGTTCCTTATTTTAGCTTCTTTTATGATATAATATAGGTATAAGAAGAAATTTAAGAAAGTATAGCTTAACAATTATGCTTTCGATTATTCTTGTTTATACTTTTTTATAGGGGGAGTTCTATGACTGTGAGCCAAAATGTCTTTACGAATGAGGAACAGAAGAAACCGCAGAAGTCGGGGGCCTTAAAGACCGCCAGACTGGCCCAGCGGATCATTATGATGGTGCTCGGGGCGGGTATGATGTCTGTTGCACTGGAGATTTTTCTTGTTCCCAATCAGTTGATTGACGGCGGAATTACGGGTATTTCTATTATGCTGTCCGATATTTTTGACATCCCGCTCGGGATTTTGCTGACGCTGCTTAACTTGCCGTTTCTGGTTGTAGGTTACAAGCAGATTGGCAAAACTTTTGCCTTATCCACATTATTTTCCGTAGTAGTAATGTCCATCGGTACTCAGCTGCTCCATCCTGTAAATCCCATAACGGTTGAACCACTGCTTGCCGCAGTGTTTGGGGGCGTCATTCTTGGCGTGGGTGTAGGACTCGTTGTACGTTACGGGGGATCACTTGATGGTACAGAGATTGTCGCCATTCTCGTGTCTAAGAAGCTGCCGTTTTCCGTAGGTGAGGTAGTTATGTTTTTCAACCTGTTTATTCTTTCGAGCGCAGGTTTCGTGTTCGGCTGGAATAATGCGATGTTTTCTCTAATTGCTTACTATATTGCGTTTAAGCTGATTGATATTACGCTTGAGGGGCTTGATCAATCCAAGTCGGTATGGATTATCAGCGATAAATTCCGTGATATCGGCGAAGCGCTGACCGAGCGTCTGGGACGCGGCGTTACCTATCTTGATGGGGAAGGCGGCTTCTCCGGTGAGAACAAGAAAGTGATTTTTGTGGTAATCACCCGTTTGGAAGAAGCCAAACTGAAGTCGATTGTTGAGGATTGGGATTCCGATGCCTTTATCGCAATTGGCAATATCCATGATGTTAAAGGCGGCCGCTTTAAGAAAAAATCAATCCACTAGCGATTCTCAAAACCTGAGCGCTATCCGAAGGAAGGTATATTTACGAAAGTCAGAGTAATCAATAGGGCGGTTGCGTTCGGCAGCGCCGTATTCTCATATATAATACCTTCCGTCCAAAAGCTGGACGCCTGATAAGCCCGCAGCCTGAAAAGGCAGTTGCGGGCTTATTGCTGCTTCAGAATCAAGGGAGCCGGGAGATAATGTTCTCTACCGGCTGAGGCGGTACGCCAACAATTAAATCGCCCATGCGGCTGAGGCGTTCCTCAATATTCAGCAGATGAAAATCTGCAGGGGAGACATTGCGCTGTACCTCTTCCCATAAGAGGGGAGTAGAAACAGTGGCCAGCGGTCTGGCACGCGGTGTATAAGGAGCGGCAAGGGTTTTGCCTCCGTAGTGCTGAAGATAATCAAAATAAATTTTGTCGCCGCGGTGTTTCTTCAGCCGCTCCAGGGTGAACAGATCGGGACGTTTCTCGGTGACATAACGTCCCACAAAATGCCCGATCTTGCGCAAGTCATCGAAAGTAACACCAGGCCGGATAGGAATGATGATCTGCACACCTGTGGCCCCCGAAGTCTTCGGAACGGAAGCCAGTCCCAGTGATTTCAGCACTTCACCGACAGTGGCGGCCGCTTCCATGATCCGCGGCTCCACCTCAAGGGAGGGATCAAGATCAATCATCCATTCACAGGGAAGCTCGCTTCCCGCATAATGCAGGGAAGGGTGAAACTCCAGTGCAGCCAGATTGCCCAGCCAGAGCAGCTCCGGCAAGCCCTGAAGCACGATATAGTTGATTTTGTCCTGTACCGCCGTTCGGACAAAGTCCGGCAGGGGGTCCGGGGCGTTTTTTTGATAAAAGGACATGCCGGAAATGCCGTGAGGGTAGCGGATCACCGTCAGCAGCCGGTCCCGGCAATAGCGCAGCAAATAAGGGGAGAGTGCGGCCAGCTTTTCCAGATAGATCCGTTTGGTAATCCCTGCCTCGGGCCATAATGGTTTGTCGGGGTTCGTTATCGTAATTTCTTGTCCGGCTACAGTGATGGAGCCTTTGATCGTTGCCGGCATACCGGATTCCTCCCTTCCCTTCCTCGTGCATAGCTGCGGCGCACACTTTTTGCGCTTAATCCCTTGTTTCTAATTACCCCTTCTGCTCTATCCGGCAAGACTGCGGCGGCAAATCTACTTGTGCCTGAATGACCGGTTGGCGAAAGGTACCCGAGCTGTTCCATTCCAGAAAATGAAGCTTGAAGACCAGCTCGGGCTTGATCCATACCGCATCCTTGCTGCGCTGGGGCAGTGCTGCAAAAGGCATCTTCGGGACGGTGAGACGATGGGCTGCCGCCGTCACGTTCCGCCAATCCGCCGCCGTCATTCTGCCCGCACCGGCATGACCGATGTAATGCAGCTTGCCTTCGTCGTCGTAGAGGCCGAAGAGCAGCGCATTTACAATCCCGTCACGAAAGGTTACCCCGCCGGCGACGGCAGTTACATCGGAGATGATTTTCCGCTTCTGCCAGCGTTTATCTTTCCCTCCCGGCGCGTAAGTACTATTCACGTCCTTGCATACAATGCCTTCCAGACTGCCGCTCTGGGCTGCGGAGAACAGTTCCGCCGGATTGGCATAGCTCGGCACATTCTGGACGTGGGGATGGGGCAGCAGCATTTCATTTAAGTACTGCTGCCTCCTGGATAAGGGCTGATCGAGCAGCCATAGTCCGTTGCAATACAGGATATCAAACACCATATATAGAACCGGAACCTGCGGTCTAACCGCCCGGATGGCTGCTTCATTCTTCAGGCTGTCGCGGCGCATGACCTCATGGAAGGAGGGTTTGCCGCCACTAAGCGCAATGACTTCTCCGTCCAGGATAAAAGAGCCGGCCCGGCAATAGCTGCGGGGCTCGGCCAACTCGGGATACTGCAGCGTGCGGCGGTTGCCCCGGCGGTTAATGAGCTCTGCATGGCTGCCATCGTAATAAGAAAGCATGCGTACACCGTCCCATTTGATTTGTGCGATCCACTCGCCGCCGGACGGAAGCTGGGCGGCCAGTACAGGCTCAAATGGAATGACTGGCTGCAGCTTCATAGCAACCCCTCCTAAAGGAAATATAAGCGAATAAGCTTAGGAAACCGTGTCTTTGCTCTTGGCGCTGCGGCGTTTTGGCTTAGGTGAAATGACCGGAATCGGTCCGGTTGCTTCGTTAAGCACAGCGGCTGCAGGAGCGGCGGCTGTTGTTTTGGCCTTGGCGGTTTTTTTCCTGGCAGCGGCTGTTTGCGGTTTGGCCGCAGAACCGGACGGGGAGGGTCCAGGGTCCGTCGGGATATGCTGAACCGCTTCGATGCTGGCCTGCAGCGCGGCCATCAGGTCGATTACATTGCTTTCCTGCCGCGCCGGAGCAATATGGAA
The DNA here is from genome assembly GCF_051594305.1 of Paenibacillus sp. IHBB 3054. Lineage (NCBI taxonomy): Bacteria > Bacillati > Bacillota > Bacilli > Caryophanales > Paenibacillaceae > Paenibacillus > Paenibacillus sp. IHBB 3054. The sequence goes on from NZ_JBOFBG010000009.1 coordinate 122,303, forward strand.
TTCTTCACCGGCAATTTTATGGGAGATCAGATCCAGCATCCGCTGGCGGTAGTCATCGGTATATTTTGCCGGCTCGAACGGTGTGGACAGCTGGGAAATGAGCAGTTTGGCCATATCCAGCTCCTTGTCATTGACCATTCCGGCTTCCGGCAGGCCTGGAACCTGGGAGACGGGCCGCACCTCGTCGGGATAATAGATGGTTTCAATCGCCAGGCAGTCCGACAAGACACGGATGGCGGCGAGACTGCTTTTGGAGCGGATGGAAATTTTGGCAATGCCGATCTTTCCGGTCTGGCGCATAGCTTCCATCAGCAGCCGGTAGGCGTTCATCCCAGCCTGATCGGGAGAAAGATAATAGGTCTTTTGAAAATAAATCGGGTCGATCTCCGTTAAATCCACAAAGTCCAAAATGGTGATGCTTTTGCTGCTCTCCTCGGTAAGCTGATCCAGCTCCTCTTTGTCAAACAGGACAAACTTTCCTTTCTCATACTCATAGCCTTTGCCGATTTCTTCCCAGGCTACTTCCTTGTCACACACGGGACATTTGCGCACGTATGACAGTGGACTGCCGCATTCCTTGTGGATATAACGCAGGGAAATGTCCTTATCCTCCGTGGCGGAGAACATTTTGACCGGAACATGTACAAGCCCGAAGCTGATGGCTCCTTTCCAAACGGTATGCATGGATATCGCCTCCTGATAATAAGTGCTTTGGCTTAGTATGGGGCGGCGGGGCTTTTTCTAGCCGGATGCATTTTTTGCGAACCATGGGAAAAAATAAAGTCAGCAAACCTTGAAGGAAGAAAAAAGAATCAGGAACGCAGCGGAGGTACTATATGGGGCGTGGACCGAATGATTGGATCGACAGCTTATCGGAGCAGGATATTCCGGCAGAGGTCGTGGATTGGGAGAACATTATTGCGGTACGGGAGGACAATGGGCTAAGTGATGAGTCAGAGCACCTCGATGCCGAGGCGACGATTGGTGAACCGCCTACTGCCGAGGAGGAGACAGAGGAACATTGACCTAGTGTGATGTTGTGAAGGAATGGAATCAAGCTAGGGTGCAAAAAAGCGTATATTTACAAAAATAAAGCGCAAGCTTCCCGAAGCTATATTAGTTGAACAAAAGAACTACCTAGAGGCAAAAGCAGCAGAGGGGAATTTTGGAACTGTAGGAGCGATAGCGACCGCCTTTGTATACGGATCTCCACCGCTAAGAGCGGTTATTCATCAAGAAATCTGTAGACAACAGCGGCCGGAAGTCCAAATATTCACCGCAGTTGCGTTATATGCCGGCTCGGTAAATCTAAAGTTCAACTTATATAGTTTTGTACGAAGGTAAATCAATGGGGCATCTGCTCACAAAACTTTAAGGAGCCAAAAAAATGGATGTACAGCGGGCGAAGGCTATTTATGCCTCCAAAGAAATGATCTCCGTGCATTTGGATGGAGAGCCGGTATGGATTGAGCATGTTGATGCAGATAATGGCATGGCTACGGTACAGGTCGGATCTCGTCCGACCAATACGCATACCGTCGGTGTGGATCGGCTGGAGGAGCAGGGAAGTTAGAATTAATGGAAGGCAATGAACCCAACCGATTGAAGGGATAACCCCTATTCAATCGGTTTTTTGTATTTGGCAATTGCCGCTGCATACGAATTATGAAACCGTTAGAATAAGTGGACTCGCATAGCCTGTTCTCCCGGCGCCCGGGAACGGATAACTGCACTTGCAGCATAAGAAAGACCGGAAGCGGGGGCTTTGCTGCCGAGGGAAAGAAGCAGAGCGGGTTGTTGCGGTAGCAGTACCATACCGATATAATTAAGAGTATTGTTACCGGCAAGGTATATTCTAAAAGGTGGTAGTTGCAGCTTGGACAATAATGTTGAAACGGTGTTTACTTACCGTTCTTACAGCTTGCAGGATACGGAGCTGCTCGCTGCCGCTGTCGCTGCTGCTTCAACGGCGGGGATGGTTATCGGCCTGGACGGCGATTTGGGTGCGGGCAAAACGGCATTCTCGCAGAGGTATGCCCGCCATTTGGGCGTACAGGGGATTGTAAACAGTCCTACTTTTACAATTATTAAAGAATATGAAGGCAGATTGCCGCTGTATCATATGGATGTATACCGGATTTCGCTTCAGGAAGCGGACGAGCTGGGGCTGGATGAATATTTTTACGGACAGGGCGTTTGCTTGGTGGAATGGAGCAGCATTATACAAGAGTTGATGCCTCCGAGGCATCTGCATATATACATGGAAACAGCCGGGCCGGACGAGCGACTGATCACGGTTACCGGAATCGGAGAGCCTTACGGCGCGGTCTGCCGGGCTCTGATCCAGAAGTGGGGTAAAGAAAGATGACGAATGAAAATAAAGAGCCGCGCAAGCGGTTTTTGTCGCTGGATACATCAACGGCTGTCCTGGGTGTGGCCATAACCGGAGACGGCAGGCTTTTGCATGAAATCAATGCATCCGGGGAGCGGAACCACTCGGTTCATCTGCTGCCGATTATTCAGGAGGCGCTGCAGGCTTCCGGGACTACCTCCGATATGCTGGCTGGAGTCTCCGTTGGAGTCGGGCCCGGTTCGTATACGGGAACGCGCATTGCGGTTACAGCAGCGAAGACGCTGGCCTGGGCCTGGAAGGTTCCGGTAGCAGGCGTGTCGAGCCTGCATGCACTGGCCTGGGGCGGCCTTGGCGCCGCTCTTGCGCAGCAGCACCCGGAAGCCGAAGGACAGGTGCCGGAGAAGGCCGGGAACGGCCCGGACTGGATTATTCCGCTGCTCGACGCGCGTCGGGGCCAAGCCTATACGGCGTTGTTTGCCGCCAATGGCGATGAGGCCCCGCAGCGGCTTGAGCCCGATGCGATCCGCCTTATGGCAGACTGGGTGCTGCAGCTGGAAGAACGGCTTAAGCAGGCAGCGGCAGAGGGCGTAAAGCCGCGTATCCTGTGGTTTGTCGGGGAGACCGAGCTGCACGGCAGCGAGGACAGCCTTCGTACATTGATGGAAGAAGGTTGTGTGCGGGCCGTGCCTTATGAGCTGGAGGGCCGCTGGACAGGCTTCCTCGGTGAGGAACGGCTGCTGGCGGGGAGTGACGATATTCACGGGTTAATCCCGAACTATACCCAGCTTTCCGAAGCGGAAGCGAATCTGCGCCGGAGCAGTGAAGGGAGCCTGAACAAAAGATGACGGAATCGGAGCCAATTAGAGACCAGGGGAGCGAGCTTATTTTCCGCCTGATGAAGCTGGAGGATATTCCCGAAATTCTTGTAATTGAGCGGGAAGCCTTCACTATGCCATGGACCGAGGAAGCGTTCCGCAACGAGCTGGCGCATAATCATTTCGCTAAATATATGGTTATGGAGCTGGAGAGCCATATTATCGGGTACGCCGGGATGTGGGCAATTGTGGACGAAGCCCATGTGACGAACATCGCCCTGCTCGAGGCCTACCGGGGACGCAAATGGGGGGACAGGCTGCTGGATGAATTGATGAAGACAGCCGCTTATTTAGGCATGAAGTCGATTACGCTGGAGGTGCGGGTCTCCAACGAGGTAGCCCAGAATTTATATCGAAAAAAAGGCTTCCGGCCCGCGGGTACCCGCAAGGGTTACTATTCGGACAACCGTGAGGATGCGCTTATTATGTGGGCGGATCTGCCGGAGTACGAGGAGCATGGAATGATGGAAGGAAGCGTGGATCTGAAATGAAGACAGAAACGGGCGGAGCTCAGCCTGTACTTATATTAGCCATTGAAACCAGCTGTGATGAGACATCGGTCGCGGTCATTAAGGACGGCAGCGAGGTGCTGTCGAATATCATTTCAAGCCAGATTGAGACACACCGCGCGTTCGGCGGTGTAGTTCCTGAGGTGGCTTCACGCAAGCATGTCGAGGTTATAACGCTGGTGATCGAAGAAGCGCTGGCAGCGGCGGGTGTTGAGCCACAACAGCTGACCGCAGTTGCCGTAACGCAGGGTCCTGGGCTGGTCGGCGCGCTACTGGTTGGCGTAGTTGCGGCCAAGAGCCTTGCGCTGGCCTGGGGCAAGCCGCTGATCGGCACGCATCATATTGCCGGGCATATTTATGCCAACCGGCTGGTCAAGGAATTGCAGTATCCCTGCATGACTCTTGTAGTGTCCGGGGGACACACTGAACTCGTGAATATGGAACGGGAAGGGGAATTCCGGATCATTGGACGCACCCGTGACGATGCAGTAGGTGAGGCTTATGACAAAGTGGCGCGGGCACTTGGTTTTCCTTATCCCGGCGGCCCCCATGTAGACCGGCTGGCCCGTGAGGCGGAGGAAGCTGTGCCGCTGCCGCGGGTCTGGCTGGAGCCGGATTCCTATGATTTCAGCTTCAGCGGTCTGAAGTCGGCTGTGCTGAATGTAGTCAACCAGAGTAAGATGAAGGGGCTCACACCGGATGTTGCCGGCATCGCCCGCGGTTTCCAGGAGTCGGTTGTCGAGGTGCTTGTAGAGAAAGCCGTCCGTGCCGTAAAAGCCTGCGAGGCCAAACAGCTGCTGCTGTGCGGCGGGGTTGCCGCGAACATGGGCTTGCGTGAAGCTCTGATTGCCCGTTGTGCTAAGGAAAAGATCGAACTGATCATCCCGCCGCCGGTGTACTGCACCGACAATGCGGCGATGATCGGCGCCGCGGCCTATGTCAAATGGATGCATGACGGAGACACACCGCTGGACATGGTCGCCGATCCCGGCTTGTCGCTGGAGAAGTGGTCGGTAGCCGCCTATTGACAGCATCTGGAGCCGCGGGTATAATCAAGGGCAATTAAACGAAACAAACGCGATGAATGGAAGCAGTAAGGAAACTCCGGGATAAGAGAGCTGCGGGCAGGTGCGACGCAGTCGAAGGAGCCCTGAACTCGTCCGGGAGCGGAGCGGTGGAAGCAGAGGCCTCCTGTTCACAGGAGCGTTGAACGGCGTGCAGGATTGCCGTACCTTTCGTACACCGTTACGGGTTACCTCCGTGAGAGGGTGGTCGGGTAAGACAGGCTGAATTATTAAGAGGCCGGATAATCTTACTTGGCTGTAAAGTGGATATCTTAGGATGGCAGAGGTTTGGCTGATCCGTGATATCAACAAGAGTGGTACCGCGAGGGTTAACAGCCTGTCGTCTCTTGAATGAGATGGCAGGCTTTTTTGTATGGATTTTCAGGGATTCAGAGGTCAAAATCAATATGAATACACGCAATGAACGGGAGCAGTAGATGACGAAGGTGAACAGAGAGCTGCGGGGTGGTGCGACGCAGTCACCGGAAAACATTGAATCTCGCCCGGGAGCGGAGCGGCGGAAAGGCTTGAGGTACGCCGCAACGGTTGTCCCCGTTAACGGACCTTCATGTATCGCGGTTGGTTCCTAATGGAACCGGTACGGGATACATGGGGAAGAGCTGGACGCAGCTGGGCTTGGTATTACCAGGAGCCTATGCGTCAAAAAGAGTGGTACCGCGGAGGGGTGACCCGCCGTCTCTTTATTGAGACGGCGGGTTTTTGCGTTGTTCAGGAGGTGAACGGGGGACCGGAGACCTCCGGTAACGGCGTTTGAGAGTGACGGCTTTCCGCATGCTGCGGGAGGACTACTCTCTACTTGCTGCCGGCAGCAGTGGGAGGGGAAATCAGCAGAGCCGCAAGTCGACGTGCGGTTCTGCGCAAGAAGTGCCAGGGAAGAACACGTAAGACTGACTGAAAGACAAAGTGTGAGACAGACAGGATCACAATATGTTAGACAGACTGTAATACAAACTGTAATACAAGCGGCAATGCAAAAATGTAATCCAAAATGTAATACAAAAGCTCAGACCACCACGCTGACCAACTCAGCAAAATGCATACTCACACTAAGGGGATGCGGTCAATCAACCCACTTTCAGGAGGTTATTCCATGATTATTCCGGTGAAGAAACGTATACAGATTTTTGACACTACACTGCGAGACGGTGAGCAGGCCCCCGGTGCGAGCCTGACTCCCGAGCAAAAGATAATATTGGCCTACAAACTCGCCGAACTGGGTGTCGATGTGCTGGAGCCGGGTTTCCCGGTCTCGAGTCCGGGTGATTTTGCAGCGGTGGAGACGATTTCCCGCAAGGTGGAGGGCGTAGAGATTTGCGGCTTCGCCCGCGCGGTCAAAGGTGACATTGATGCCGCAGTCCGGGCAACCCGGGACGCGCAGCGCCGGCGGATTCACCTGTTCATCTCCTCTTCCGACATTCACCTGCGCCATCAGCTGCGCAAAAGCAGACCCGAGGTGGTTGCTGCCGCCCGCGAAATGACAGCCTATGCCCGCCAGTTCTGCGATGTCGTGGAATTTACCGCCATGGATGCCGCACGGACAGGGATCGACGATCTGATCGAGATGGTGGAAGCGGTCATTGAAGAAGGGGCGACTATTATTAATCTGCCGGATACAGTCGGCTATGCGCTGCCGCAGGAATACGGAGAGATGTTCCGCCGGGTGCGGCTGGGTGCCAGAGGCGGCGGGAACGTGAGCTACAGTGCCCATTGCCACAACGATTTGGGCCTTGCTGTAGCGAACAGCCTGGCAGCGATCGCGGGCGGCGCGACCCAAATCGAGGTCACGGTCAACGGCGTTGGTGAACGTACAGGCAACTGTGCATTGGAGGAATTGGTTATGGCTCTGGAAACCCGCGGGGACGTCCTTGGCGCAGAGACGGGAATCGTTCTCGAAAAGCTGTACGATACTTCGCGGATCATCAGCGGGGCGATGCATTTTCCGATTGCCTACAACAAGCCGGTTGTCGGCAGAAACGCCTTCCAGCATGAATCGGGGATTCATCAGGACGGCCTGCTGAAGGACCGCAGCACCTACGAGATCATGGACCCTGAACGGCTGGGCATTCCGCGCAGCATGATCATTCTGGGTAAGCACTCCGGCAGACATGCGCTGAAGGACCGGGCAGCGAAGTACGGTATTGCCCTGGATTCGGCAGAGCTTGACGCGCTCTACGAATCGTTCAAGGAGACCGCTGACCGTCAAAAGGCTGTCAGCGACGACGAACTGCTGCGGATGGTCAGCAGCACAACAGGGCAGCAGGCGCAGGTCTACGGGCTGGGCGAGGTTCAGGTGCTGGCCGGCAGTGCGCCGCGCCGTGTAGCTGCCGTTACGGTGCATCACCTGAAAAGCGGCAAGGAGACCTCGCATACCAGCACCGGCAACGGTCCGCTGGAGGCAGTCATTGCAGCGATCGCGCAAGGCATCACTGAAGAGATCCGCTTTGACGGTCTGGAGCTGCATTCGCTCGGCAGCGGTGAGAACGCTCAGGCTGAGGCTGCTGTAATGGTGGAATGGGAAGGCTGCAAATTCCGGGGGACAGCGATCCATCAGGATATTGTAATGGCGGCGGGGATTGCCTACATTGCTGCGTGCAATTCGGCGCTGCTGTCTGCCGGGGAAGAGGCTGATCCGGTAGCAGCGGAATTTCAGGCCGCGGAATCCTAAAGGAGCGCGAAGAATCCTCCTCAGGGCATTGAGTTTTCTGACTGAGGAGTACATGGAAAGGCCCTCATCCTGTGCACAGCAGGATGAGGGCTTTTTACTGCTGGAGCACCTCTAATTTTTTTGGCGAAAAAGGTAGAAAATTAGCGAATGCATCTTTTGTCAAGATGTGGACAACGTTATCCACATATTCTGTCCGGGTTGTGTAAAAACCGTGTAAAATCAGCAATAACGCCCTTTTTTTGAAGCCTCAAAATGCTGACTTCTCCAGAGGACATTTCTTGTGGAAATTGTGGATAATGTGGATAATTCGGTGGATAAAAAGTCCTTGACAACGAAAATAGCGATTTTACGCCTAAAAAAAGGCCCCAAGGGCCTTTTTGAAGCGTGAGTTATACACGAAATCTGTGGATGAGCTTGTGGATAAGTATTTTTGAACAAATCAGAAACACTTAAAAAATATTTATTTAACGCATTTACATTATTCGTCAGCAAGGTTTTCCCATTCGCTAAATAATTCTGTAAGATTCGCTTTCTTGCTCTTCAGGTCGCTTTCATGTTCTTGAAGCGCCATATAGTCCTGATAAACTTCAGGTTTGGTCATTTCATTTTCGACACGGGCGATGTCTTCCTCAAGCCGGGCAATGTTCTCTTCCAGCTCGGAAATCCGCCGCTGGCGGTTGCGTTCCTCGCGTTTGGCCTGTTTGTCGGCTTCATAGGAAGAAGCGGTGCCTTTTTCCGCTGCTGAAGCTTCGATGTCAGCATTCCGGGACGCTTTGGCAGAGGCAAGTTCGGCTTCCTCCAGTGCGATGTCTTCAAGCTCCTTCTTCTTCTCGACATAGTCGTCATAATTTCCGAGATATTGGTCGATGCCGCCGGGGTGAAGCTCCAGAACACGCTCGGCCATTTTATTAAGAAAATAACGGTCATGGGAGATAAAAAGCAGCGTTCCCTCGAAATCGATTAGCGCCGATTCCAGTACTTCACGGCTCACCAGATCCAAATGGTTGGTCGGCTCATCGAGAATGAGCATGTTCGCACCGCGCAGCATGAGCTTCGAGAGTGCTACCCGTGCTTTCTCGCCGCCGCTGAGGGCAGCGACTTTCTTCAGGACATCCTCGCCGCTGAACAGGAAGTTGCCGAGGATAGTGCGGATTCGCGCTTCTTCCAGCATCGGGTACTCGCTCCATAACTCTTCCAGCACCGTATTGCGCGGATTCAGCCGGGTCTGTTCTTGGTCGTAGTATGCGATTTTCACTTTTGTTCCCCAGTTGACCGTTCCGGCCGAAGGTTCGCGGGTGCCAGTCAAGCACTGCAGCAGCGTGGATTTGCCGATCCCGTTCGGGCCAATCAGCGCCGCAGTTTCGCCGCGCCGCAGCTCGAAGGAAGCATGCTGAAACAGCGGTGCCGATTTTTCGTTGAAGGCCACAGCGACGTCACGGAGCTGCAGCACCTCTTTGCCTGACATGAAATCAGGCTCGAAGGAGAAGCTGGCCTTCTTGAGATCCCCCAGCGGCTTGTCGAGGCGGTCCATTTTGTCGAGTGCTTTGCGGCGGCTCTGCGCACGCTTGGTGGTGGAGGCGCGCACGATATTACGCTGCACGAAATCCTCCATCCGCGAGATTTCATCCTGCTGTTTCTCATATTGCTTCATGCGGATTTCATACTCCGCAGCTTTCAGCTCCATGTAGCGGCTGTAGTTCCCAGTGTATCTCCGGGACTGATGCCGTTCAATTTCAACGATGGTCGTGACCAGCCGGTCGAGGAAATACCGGTCATGGGAGACGACCAGGATGCCGCCGGCATAGCCGCGCAGGTAATCTTCCAGCCAGGTGAGCGTCTCGATATCCAGATGGTTGGTCGGCTCATCCAGCATGAGCAGATCCGGAGCCTGAAGCAGGATACGGGCCAGTGCCAGCCGCGTTTTCTGCCCGCCGCTTAGCGTCGCGATAGGTGTCTCCGGTGCAAATTCACCAAAGCCCATACCATGAAGCACGCTGCGAATCCGCGTATTCATCTCATATCCGCCGTGGTCCTTGAACCAATCCGAACGTTTGGCATACCGTTCCAGTAGGTCCTCATACCGCTTCGGATCCTCCGCGAGCCGGGGATCGGCGATACTGGCTTCCAACTGCCGCAGTTCGGCTTCCGCTTCAATCAGCGGAGCAAAGACAGCCAGCATTTCCTCCTGAATGGTCTTGTCCGACTGGAGGCCGCTGTTCTGGGCCAGGTAGCCGATTGTGGTTTCCTTGGATTTATGAATTTGCCCGCTGTCAAAAGACATCTCGCCTGCGAGAATCTGCAGAAAGGTGGATTTGCCGGCGCCGTTGACGCCGACGAGCCCCACTCTTTCCTTCTCGTTTACTTGCAGACTTATGCCGTCCAGCACGCTTTGTATCCCATATGATTTCGTAATTCCTGTCGCTTGAAGAAGCATACCGATGAAACCTCCGCCCTTGCTTATTTCGCCTCGGCTTTGAACGCTTCGGCCATATTACATACTTATTCTATAGTTTACATGAAAAGCGTTTGCGGCGCGAGAGGTGCACCCCAGCGTCCGAAGGGAGAATCCGGGTACTGGAGCGAAAAATAGTTGGGCATTGATTCGTATAACAACGTGATTCAAGCTACCTTGGCGAACCGGGGAGAAGAGTGGTAAACTGAGTTTACAAACTATGATAAGCTAGGTATATGAACAAGAGGAGGCGGCTGCTTATGACGGGCCAAAAGCTCCCGCTAGCTGAGTGGAAGCGGGAGCTTCGCGCGGAGAAAGCCGCCCTCCGTGACAGTCTGTCCTTGGATCAGAGGACGTCCTGGTCTTCTCTGGCCTGCAGTCATGCATCAGAATGGCTCCGGCAGGAAGGAGCATCTTCATTCATGGCCTATGTTTCGTTCCGCTCGGAGCTGGATACACGTCCGCTTATCATCGCGGCTTGGGCGCAAGCACGTAAGGTAGTGCTGCCCCGGGTAATTCAGGCTAGCGGAAGGATGAGCCTGCATGCGGTAGCTTCCTGGGAGGATTTGGCGCCGGGAGCTTACGGGATTCAAGAGCCGATTACCGGCGCTATAGAGCTCCCGTGCCCTGAGGGAGTGCCGGATGTTGTATTCGTGCCGGGGCTGGCCTTCGATTCTCGGGGCGGACGGCTCGGTTACGGGCGCGGCTACTATGACCGCTTGCGGGCAGCTTGGGAAGCGGAGCTTCCGGAATCCGCCAGACCGCCGGTATGGGCCGGACTGGCGTACCGACTGCAGCTGGTGCAGGAAGTGCCGATGGATGACCATGATGCCTATATGGACATGCTGATTACGGAAGACGGCATTATTCATTGCCGGAAGGAGAGGGAGCTGTGGAGTTAACCCATTTCAATGAGCAGGGCAGAGCGCGCATGGTGGATGTCAGCGACAAGGAAATTAGCAAGCGGACAGCTGTCGCGCGGAGCAAGGTGCAGATGGACCCGAACACGCTTGCGGCCATTAAAGCGGGCAAGATCGGCAAAGGCGATGTTATGGCTGTTGCCCAGGTTGCCGGAATTATGGCCGCGAAGAACACCTCCAGCTGGATTCCAATGTGCCACCCGCTGCCGCTTACCGGTGTTGATATCAGCTTCTCGGATAACAGCGAAGATGAACTCTATATAGAAGCAACCGTCAAGACGACCGGAAAGACCGGAGTGGAGATGGAGGCGCTGACTGCGGTTTCTGCGGCGGCGCTGACTGTATATGACATGTGCAAGGCGCTGCAAAAGGACATGATTATCGGTCCGACGATGCTGGTATCCAAGAGCGGCGGGAAAAACGGAGATTACTCGCTGGAAGCATAGGAGTGGCAATAGGCTTAGCGCAACAACAGATACCTGAGTGTCATTCAGAGTATTACCCGCGGACGTATTTATTTGCTAAAAAGGGCGGCGCAGCCGTTCTTCTTGGCGGAAAGTGCGAGAAGGCAGCGCAATGCAGGCCTTCCATACATAATACATAGAGAGGGAGGGACAACCTATGGCGTGGAAAACAGCAATCCTGACGGCCAGCGATAAAGGGGCCAGGGGCGAACGGGAAGACACGAGCGCCCAGGTTATTCGGGAACTGGTGGAAGAGGAGCTCGGCGGTGAGATTATTGAGTACCGGATCGTGCCGGATGAGCAGGATGAGATCATTGCTGCTTTGATTGAACTTACGGATTATTTCCAGGCGGATCTGGTGCTGACTACCGGAGGAACTGATCTGGCGATTCGTGATGTTACGCCGGAAGCTACACGGCGTGTGATTGAGCGGGAGGTGCCCGGCCTCTCTGAGGCCATGCGCAGTACCGTCATGCAGAAGAACCGTGCGGTTATGCTGTTCCGCGGCATTTGCGGCATTCGCGGGAGAACGCTGATCGTTAATTTGCCGGGTACACCGAAGGGTGTCCATGAGAATCTGGCAGCGATTATGGATCAACTGCCTGAAGCACTACTCATGGTAACCGGCCAGTACCGTCAATAAACTTGTCAATTCCAGTCCTGTCACAGGAATCACCCTGGATAACAGATGGATGTGTGACATAAGTTATGGTATTATTAATTTATTGTTAACGATATCATGAACGGACAAAGTGACAAGGAGGAATGACTATGCTAAACGGTATTGGTGCTCCCGGAATTATTTTACTGGTCATTTTAGCGCTATTGCTCTTTGGCCCCAACAAGCTTCCTGAGCTTGGCCGGGCAGTCGGGCGGACCTTCCGTGAATTCAAGGACGGGGCGCGTGAAATTATCAGCGAACCTGAGCCGGCCAAGAAGAGTGAGGCTCCTGTTCCGCCGGCCCCGCACATATTAGCAACAGAACTCCCGCAGGACAGACGCTTGCCGGAGTAATACCATCCATTACGCGGGGGCGTTTCTCTCAGTTCTGTTTCAGACTGGGAAGACGCCCTTTTTTTCTGCCATTAATCATGCTATACATATGTCAATTGGGTGGTGTCTGTCATGACTCTGGAACCGGAAGAAATGTCGGTAGTTGAACATCTCACCGAACTGCGTAGGCGGATTATCTACGTGCTGATTGTTTTTGTAGTGGGTCTCATAGGCGGACTGTTCGTCGCCAAACCGATCTATTTATACCTGATCCATGCGGACCATGCCCAGGGTTTTGTGCTGCATGCCTTCTCTTTCTGGGATGGCATTGGCATGTACATGAAGATTGCCATGGCAGTTTCGCTAACGGTATCCCTGCCTTTCATCGTCTATCAGCTGTGGGCTTTCATCAGTCCCGGGCTGCGGCAAGTGGAGCGGAGTGCGGCTTTGCGGTATGTGCCCTATGTGTTTATCCTTTTTCTGCTGGGCATTGCTTTTGCCTATTACATTGTATTTCCGATGGCGCTGTCGTTTACCATCTCGATCACCCGCGGCATGGGACTGGAAGAAACCTACGGAATCGCACAGTATTTCAGTTTTATGTTCAGCTTGGTGATTCCGCTGGCTCTGCTCTTTGAGCTGCCGCTGCTTGTTATGTTCCTGACGAAGCTGAGAATTCTCAATCCGCTGCGGCTGCGTAAGATGCGGAGATACGCCTATTTTGCGCTCGTCTTCATCGCAGTGGTCATCACACCACCCGATTTCATCTCGGACTTTTTGGTGACGATCCCGCTACTGGTGCTGTATGAGTTCAGCGTGTTTCTGTCTGCGTTCGTTTACCGCAAGCAACTGGCTATGGACAACGAGCGGGAGGCGCGCTACGTCAGGAAAGAGTAGGCCCGGCAGGGAGAAGACTCCCGCAGGGCTGCTCTGCGGCTGTGGCCAGCTGCTGCAGTTGAGGCTGGCTTCTGCCAGCGGGATACTAGTGCATATCCTATTGAAACTGCATACTAACAGCAGATTGGCGAGGCTCAGCATCCGAATGGCGGAGAAACGTTCGTTGCCCTGGCAACCCGCAGCATATTTTATTTTCTGCTGGATAGAATGTATGAGGGTATGTGCCGGACAACCTCCGAAACCATATTTTTCCCAAAAACAGATCACAATTTACGTAAAAGGACTTGAAATCCGTCCTCAAGTTGAGTATCATAAAAATTGTTGTTAGCACTACAGAGGGTTGAGTGCTAATGCTGCCCGAAAATATGGGATTAGCGCTTAAAAGCTGCGCTTAAGACGATATTTTCATAACTGCCGCATGAATCCTTGGGATTCACCGGTGCCCTATCTATGTTTTCAAGGTAAACAACATAATTTCAAAGGAGGCTATTTTTCATGATCAAACCACTAGGTGAACGCGTATTGGTAGAGCCAAGCGAGCAAGAGGAAACCACTTCTTTCGGGATTGTGCTTCCGGACTCCTCTAAGGAGAAACCGCAAGAGGGTAAAATTATCGCTGTAGGCAGCGGTGCATTGAAAGACGGAGTACGTGTACCACTCGAAGTTAAAGAAGGCGACCGCGTGATTTTCTCGAAATATGCCGGAACTGAAATCAAATACGAAGGTAAAGAATATTTGATTATGAAAGAAAGCGACATTCACGCGATTCTTGACTAAGAAGACCGTTCATAAGTTATAGCTAAATTACTTACACAAAACTAAGCGATGCTTTCAAAGCCAGTTTTGCACGATACCGATTCAAGAAGAAACGCTCACAAAAATTTAGGAGGTTAATTACACAATGGCAAAAGAAATTAAATTCAGTGAAGACGCCCGCCGCTCGATGTTGCGCGGTGTTGATGCTTTGGCAAATGCGGTAAAAGTTACACTCGGACCTAAAGGCCGCAACGTGGTGCTTGAGAAGAAATTCGGCAGCCCGCTGATCACCAATGACGGTGTTACCATCGCCAAAGAAATCGAACTTGAAGATGCATTCGAGAACATGGGCGCACAGCTCGTTAAAGAAGTTGCTACCAAAACCAACGATGTAGCTGGTGACGGTACTACAACTGCAACTGTTCTGGCACAAGCCATGATCCGTGAAGGTCTGAAGAACGTAACTGCAGGCGCTAACCCGATGGTTATCCGCAAAGGGATCGACAAAGCGGTTAAAGCAGCTGTTGCTGAACTGCAGAATATTGCTAAACCCATCGAAGACTCCCAGGCTATCGCTCAAGTAGCTGCTATCTCCGCTGCTGACGATGAAGTGGGCCAACTGATTGCTGAAGCTATGGAAAAAGTCGGCAAAGACGGCGTAATCACCGTTGAAGAATCCCGCGGATTCCTGACTGAGCTTGAAGTGGTAGAAGGCATGCAGTTCGACCGTGGCTATATTTCCCCTTATATGATCACTGATACGGACAAAATGGAAGCTGTTCTGGAGAACCCGTACATCCTGATCACCGACAAAAAAATCAGCAGCACGCAAGAAATTCTTCCGCTGCTTGAGAAGATCGTACAACAGGCGCGTCCGCTCGTAATCATCGCTGAAGATATCGAAGGCGAAGCACAGGCGATGCTGATCGTGAACAAACTGCGCGGAACATTCAACGCTGTTGCTGTTAAAGCTCCTGGCTTTGGCGACCGCCGCGAAGCTATGCTGCAGGACATCGCTGCCCTGACTGGCGGCCAAGTGATCACCGAGAAGCTTGGACTGGACCTGAAAAGCACTTCTATCGAACAACTGGGTAACGCCCGTCAAGTGCGCGTAACCAAAGAAAACACTACAATCGTAGACGGAAGCGGCGACAAAGCGGACATCAATGCACGCGTAAGCCAAATCCGTTCCCAACTGGAAGAAACCACTTCCGAGTTCGACAAGGAAAAACTGCAGGAGCGTCTGGCTAAATTGGCCGGCGGCGTAGCCGTTGTTAAAGTAGGCGCTGCAACTGAAACAGAACTTAAAGAACGCAAGCTTCGCATCGAAGATGCCCTGAACGCAACCCGCGCTGCGGTTGAAGAAGGTATCGTCTCCGGTGGGGGTACTGCTCTTGTGAACGTATATGCTGCTGTAGCTGCTGTAAATGCAGTTGGCGACGAAAAAACAGGCGTGAACATTGTACTGCGCGCTCTGGAAGAGCCTGTCCGCACAATCGCAGCAAACGCTGGTCAAGAAGGTTCCGTAATCGTGGACCGTCTGAAAAAAGAAGCTATCGGCATCGGCTACAACGCTGCTACCGATGAGTGGGTGAACATGTTCGAAGCAGGGATCGTTGACCCTGCCAAAGTAACTCGTTACGCGCTGCAAAACGCAGCATCCGTAGCTGCAATGTTCCTGACCACCGAAGCTGTCATCGCTGACAAACCGGAGCCTGAAAAAGGCGGCGGAATGCCAGATATGGGCGGCATGGGCGGTATGGGCGGCATGATGTAATTCGTCTACACAACCTTATTTATCCAAAGAAACGGGACCTTTACAGGTCCCGTTTTTTTGTTGTCCGGATGCAGCAGGAATGGTTAATAGTTCAGGTGGAAGGCGAGCAATTCTAACAAAATACTATTTTACCCAATCAAAATCATAAAAAAAGAATAGATTACAATATACGATCTTCCGGCTCGAAGCATGATATGTCTTGTGCCGAAAGGTTGGACAGGTTGAGCAGATTATGCTTGGACCCGGAAACAACAGGAATCTCAGACCAACAACGAACGGGGGGATGATGATGGATTTGAACGCATTGACTGGCCTATTCAACGACAACAGCGGTTCAGTCGTGCTCAATGTCCTTCTCTCTATTGCATTAATCTGGAGCGTTAGGCAGTTAGCCAGTAAGGAAAAGATCATTCAGAACTATCAGAAACGCGATGAGGAGAACGAGAAACAGCTTAACCAATACAATCGTACACTCGTCAAACTTCTAATAGAAAGAGGGAGCACCGATAAAACCAATGGTGAGGAGGTCGTCGACAAGTGAAGCTCCTCGATATATTCAGAAAGAGCGAGATCAAACCCAGTCGTGTAAAACGGGAGATTGAAAAACTAGGCAGAATCCAGGAAGCCTATGAATCGAATGATATCGAAAGCCTTATTGACCTGCACCGTTCCGGCTTAGGCAAGAGAGGAGATGACCTTCATGGAAATTATTGATTTAACTATATTCACACTGGAAGCCTTTGCATTTTTCGTGTTCACCGCCTATGTGATCCGTTACAGTAAATATTTCATCGGACGCGGCCCGCAGCGGAGTTATAATTTGTACCTCCGCAGTGTATGGGTGACCTACATTACCGTCGCGCTGCTCTGCCTCAATCTGATGTGGGGCCGGTTGAATATTGTTTTTGGATACAACATAGAGAGTACTTCCAATAGTTTCAGAGAGTTTGTTATGATCCTGACACTGCTCCTTCTAGTGCATGCAGGTTGGACGCATAAGGACATTTGGGAGAGCAATAAAGACAAATAAGCCACCTGGAGGTGGTTTTTTTAAAGATAAGAATTTATATGTTTCACGCTATAAATTATCCTTCTATTTCTCGCTGAAACGGGTACCGTCCTTTTGAGGACGGTATCCGTTTCCACTTGGTGCTGTATTTCCGGCTTTTATGGGGATGAGTTTCTGTATTTCTGATGCAAGCTAGGCTGAGGGTTAGCTATGATAGATTGCTTGGGCGGTATGGGCGGCATGATGTAATAAGCTGGGGCCAGTATTAATCGCGTTGGTTTTCGAAGCTCTTTTCATTAGGCATGACAGAAGCAGCTGCTGTGCTGTCCATCTGCTCATGCTGTCAGGGCCGCCTACATCAATCGCACGGCCGTTTAATACGGTGTTGCCTATACTATTCTTCAAAGCAAGCAGCACGTCTGACAGGGCAATGGGATGGGTCTGGGTGCGCGTCCATTTCGGCAGCACCATAACCGGCAGACGCCGGACCAGCTTCGCCAGGATGGGGAAGGAGGAGCCTTGCGGCCCGACAATCAGTCCGGCACGTACAGTGGTTACAGGCACACCGTAAGAACCAAGCACACGCTCCACCTCCAGCCGGCTGCGCAGATGGCGTGACAGCTGTTCCTGCGGGATATGATCAGGGATAATTCCGCTTAAATAAATGATTTGTTTAATTCCGTTCTTGCGGGCTGTTTTTCTTAGAGTCTCCGTGTCTGGACAATGCAATTACATGATATTCGTCCGTTAACTGCTTCAGTAAATGCTGCCCGATATATCCGCTGGCTCCGGTTAAGGCAATGCTCTGCCGCTGCTTGCAAGGAAAGGCTTCTTGTGTGCTTCTTGTTGTATTTATAATTTAATCCCTGCTCCCATTCTTAAAGACGTGGCTGAAGTGAAAGGTTTGTGCTTTCCGTTATTTTTTGCGCGGCTTCAACCGGAAACGGCAAGCTTTCTTGGGATATGGAACAGAACGACCTCCACTTGAAACAAACCGCTGTCATAGGTAATATCCAGCAGGCCGCCCCATTCCTCCACAGTTTTCCGGATGTTTCGCAGTCCGATGCCATGCGACCGTGTATCGGCCTTGGTCGAAGAGATTTCACCATAACGGTTGGTGCTGATTTCATGGGCATACGGATTCTGAATTTTTATGAACAAGCTGTCATTCAGATAATGCATATGGATCAAGACATAACGCTCCTGATTAAAGGTCTCCCGGCAGGCTTCAATTGCATTGTCCAGGGTATTGCCGAGAATGACGCTGATCACCGTAGTGTCCAGCTCAAGCTGCGGCGGAATGTTCAGCTCTAAGCGAAAGGGGGTGTCATAGCTGCCTGCGGTCTGCTCCTTGTAGCTGATCATCGCATCAATGACCGGGTTTCCAGTATCGCAGCTGCCTGCAGGCTGTCCAATCGTGCCCAGCAGACGGTCCAGTTCATGGACGGAAGTTTCTTCATCTTTGGCAAGCCCTGCGCGCAGGCCAAGCAGGATATTTTTGAAGTCATGCTGAAATTTGAAGGCTTCCTCCTGCTTGTCCCGGGTCATCAGATATTGGTTAACATAGTAGGTGTTCTGCTGTTCCAGCAGCAGACGTTTGCTTCTCTCGGACTGCACGCATAGGATATGGTCGCTGAGCACAAAAATCAGGCAGTTGATCGCCAGCAGCAGGGTAGGTACCACGGGGAACAGGTTGGGATACGCCTGGAAGAAGAAGTTGTCCGACAGCGAGACCAAAGTAATAACGCTCAGAACAGGGCAGACCAGCAGCAGACTCCAGTACCATCCCGCTAAATTACCGCGCCCTTCCCCTTTGGTGATTCGCAGCAGAAGGTATACGAGTGACAATACCAGCAGCTTGGAAAGAAAGAGGTTTGCTATGTATCCGCTATCCGTATACGCAAACGGCATCACGGCTTCGCCAAGAAAGATGAGAGCCGTAACAAAAAAAGCGGAATACCCCCTCCACAGGTTATCCCCCCGGTAGAGCAGTGATAACAAGAAGATCAAGCCGGTATTTGCGGTGAGCAGAACCATGTCCGGAAGCTGGCTGTGATGCAGCGCGAGATGACAAGCCATATAGAGAGCGTAGATCAGGACAAGATAAGGGTTGCTCTTGATCCGGCAGGTGAAGCTGCGGCTGAAGAAATAATGAAGGATTACAGGAATCAGCGGAAAAGTGATGAGATACAGCAGCTCTTCCCGCAGCATGGTATTCATACGAGCGTCCCCCTAAAGCTGAGGTAGGCTTTCCGCACGGATAAGCTGTGCTTCTCGCTGACCGGCAGCTCCTTGCCGCTGACTAGCGTAACCCTCTTCGCACTGATTTCTTTAATAAAGAAAAAGTTCACAATGTAAGATTGGTGAATCCGCACAAAATGACCGCCGGGCAGCTTGCGCTCCTCATCCTTAAGCATGCCGTAATAATGGATCTCCCTGTCCTTCGTGATAAGGGAAACCCGTCTGATGCTGCTCTCCAAATAGAGGATGTCCCGAAAAGGGATCAGCAGCTCCTTTCCTTTTTGCTGTACCGGCAGGAAGTTGGTTTTGCCCTGCTGGCGGGTACGTATGGCCTTTTGCAAGGCGGGAATAAGCTTATGTATGAATGCTTCCGGTTCAACCGGCTTCTTAATAAAACCCGACGGCCGCACATCGAACAGCTGCAGATGATACTGCTCATGGCTGGAGATATAAATCAATTGTACAAGATCATTTCCGTCATCTTCCCGCAGTACTTGCCCCGCTGTGATTCCATCCATTCCACCCATTTCAATATCCATGAAAATAAGGTCAAAGCGGTCTCCGTCCTGAAGAGCCTGGGCGAAACTTTCCCCGGAGTAATAGAGGGATACCTTGAGCTCTTCCGAACATTGGTGCCGGGCATCTAAAATCAGGTTCTCAATCTGTCCTGCAGCCTGCAGATCGTCGTCACAAACGGCGATATGAATCATACCTTCACTCCGTTCCGTATTTATCGCTCTATTATACATTTCCAGGGAAAAACGGGCCAGATGTTATGAAGTGCTCCTTAAAAACGACAATAATCTGCCTAAAAATAGCAGACGGTGTGGCCGGACCGCTTACCCATGATAAGGTAGCCGAGTAGACATATCAGCGAGATGAAGGAGTGTTCTGATTGAAACCGCTTGTGTTCGAAACCAGAGAGCTGACTAAAAAGTATGGCTCCGCGTTTGCGCTTCAGCATTTGAATATGACTATTGAAGAGGGGGATATCTACGGATTTGTCGGGGAGAATGGTGCCGGGAAAAGTACGCTGATGAAAGTGATCGGCGGGCTTGTACACCCGACAAGCGGAGAAGTTTCACTGTTTGGCCAGCGGGAAAAGCAGGAGCTTATCCGTGCCAGGCGGCAGGTTGGGTTTCTGATTGAAACGCCGTCTCTTTATCCGCATATGAACGCCGAGGAGAACCTGGGTTTTTATTGCCGGATCTTTGGAATTCAGGATAAAGCAAGAATCGGGGAGGTGCTGCAGACTGTAGCGTTAACGGATGCCGGAAGCAAAAAAACCTCGCAATATTCCCTCGGCATGCGCCAGCGTCTCGGACTCGCCATCGCGCTGCTTAACCATCCGAAGTTCCTTGTACTGGACGAGCCTATCAACGGGCTGGACCCTGTGGGGATTGTGGAAATGCGGAGGATTCTGGAGCTGCTGGCGCATGAGCAGGGGGTAACGATATTGATCTCCAGCCACATTCTAGGTGAGCTTCAGCTGCTGGCGACAAAATACGGGTTCATACATCAGGGCGGGCTGATCAAAGAGGTCTCTGCCGGAGAATTACTGCAATCGGCACAGTCAATGATCACAATTTCTACACCTCATCCGGCTGCTGCTATGGCTCTTTTGAAGGAGAAGCTGCAGCTTGAAGACATCTCCATCAATACTGCCGGGGCCATTGAGATCCCTAAGGAAGTCGCAGATTTGGAGCAGCTGATGACGGTTCTCCTGCAGCAGGGAATTCCGGTTGAAGGGTTCAACCTGTCCGCGCCTAATCTGGAACACTATTATATGGATCTGATTGGAGGTAAAGGTCAATGAGGAATTTTTTGCAGGCTGAAATTTATTATTTGCGAAAAGATCTGGCGTTCAAAAGCATCAATGCTGTTTTTGTGCTGGGATCCATTCTGCTGGTTGTGATCATCGGGAACCATGGCGGGTATGAATTAAGCAGTCCCATGCAGCCCTTAAAGCTCGCCGGTTCATTCTCCCTGTTTCTATATCTGGTTATCCCGATGCATGCCTGCTTTTTCTCTACAGAAGGTTTTGAATACGGTTCGGTGCAGAATATAATCGCTTCGGGGCAGAGCCGACCGGGGTATTATATGGGTAAATATATGCTGGAGCTGCTGGCGATTTTTTGGTGGCTGCTGCAATTTTTCGGACTCTTCTCCATCTTATATCTGGCTGCGGCGCTCGTTACCGGATCTCCTATCGGGATGGAGAGCTTAAGAGAGGATTCCATTCAGGCGGTCAGGGCTTTCGGGTTGAATATCTTATATTTGGCGGCTTATTGCGCCGTAATCATGATGCTGGGGGTGCTGATCCGTAAAGCGGCTTCCGCTGTGGTGGCAACCTTTTTCTTTATTTTCGGTAATTTACTTCTTACAGGTTATCTCAAGGATTCGTCTTCGGCATTCTTGAAATGGGTATCGGATCATTCCCTGATGACGCAAATCATGAAATTTTCCGGGATGTATGTAGCGGACTCGGAGCAGATCCTGCTGTCGGGTGCGGGAGATTACATTCAAGCGGTGCTCATTCCGGTTATTGTTATCCTCGTTTGCTTACCGGTTGCCCTGATTTCTTTGGAGAAGCAGGATATTCATATATAATGGAATTCCAGCATGGACGGATGAAGTGCCTGGACTAAATTCGGAGGGAGTAGTTCTTATGAATGGAGACAAAGCTGTACAACAACTCGCCACCTTCGCCGGCGGCTGCTTCTGGTGTATGGTCAAGCCGTTCGACGAGCTGCCGGGCATTATTTCGGTGGTGTCTGGCTATACCGGCGGGCATACAGTGAATCCGACTTATGAGGAAGTGGGAACGGAGACCACAGGGCATATTGAGGCGGTGCAGATCACCTATGAGCCGGAGCTATTCCCGTATGAGCGTCTGCTGGAGATATATTGGCAGCTCATAGATCCTACCGATAAGGGCGGGCAATTTATGGATCGGGGCTATTCCTACCGGACGGCGATCTTCGTGCACAGCGAAGAGCAACGGGAGAAGGCGGAAGCCTCGAAGGAAGCGCTGAAGGCAAGCAAGCGGTTCAAAGCTCTGATTGTGACGGAGATTCTGCCTGCTGCCCCGTTTTATCCGGCGGAGGCTTTACATCAGGATTACTATAAGACCCACCCGTTGGATTATAAAATGTATCTGAAGGGCTCGGGCCGAGGCGAATTCGCTGAGCAGCACTGGAACAACCGCGAAGACCGGGAGCGGCTGCGTAAGCAGCTGACCGGGCTGCAATACGAAGTCACGCAGAATAAGGGTACGGAGCCGCCTTACCAGAATGAATATTGGGACCATTTTCGTGAAGGGCTGTATGTTGACGTGCTGAGCAGCGATCCGCTGTTCAGCTCAGCCGATAAATTCGCTTCCGGCACCGGCTGGCCCGGTTTTACCAGACCTATTGAGGAGGGACTGATCCGCAGGGAAGCGGACTACAGCAGCGGTCAAGTGCGGACGGCGTTGCGGAGCAGGCTGAGCGGAGCCTATCTGGGACATCTGTTCCACGACGGCCCGGAGCCGACGAAGCAGCACTACCGCATCAACTCCGCCGCACTGCGGTTTATTCCCAAGGAGGAGCTGGAGGGAAACGGTCTAGGGCGGTATTTGAGTCTGTTTGAGTAGCGGGTGATTGAGGGGAGCAGGAATTGAGTAGGAGTGAGGAAGCGGCGTCGGAGGATTAAAGCACCAGCAGGTGAACAGGTGAGTAGGTAATTAGGTAATTAGGCAATTAGGTGATAAGTGCGGAGTAAAAGCGGCAATAGTAAGGTTAACAGCAGTAGTATAAAATTGGAGTGAGTGCAGGAACATTAGCAGTTGAAGTCGGCTAAGTGTACTTCGTACAACTAAATTCAGGGGTTTTGAAGACAAATTACAGATAATTGTACTCCGTACACTTATATTTGCGCGATCTAGCGTAGTTGACTTGAATTGCGAATTTTAAGTGTACGAAATACATCTAACTCATAGAAGGGGCCTGATTTGTGCGTTTTAGCTGCACAGAGTACAACTATCCTTCTGAGCATAGCCACAGTCTTCATCCTGCCTAATAGAATCTACTGCAGGAAATGCAGCAGATTCATTTTTTGGCTGGAGATTGAGCAATTCTGCTACATTTTCTGCAATCATACAAGAGGGGGAACATGCCTTAATTGAGATCCAGAAGGCGATGGGTGATACCCGGGAGGCGTAGGGCTCCAGTCTGAACCACTGCTTTTTAATTACATAATCCAGTACTGCCTAGCATTCCGGGATCCAGGTGCTTACGTTATTCCTCATTGCAGCGAAAGTCGGAAATCAATACGCTGAAGCTATAATAAAACGCAGAAGCTATAGCTACACCAAACAGCCAGGCTCCGGGAAGCCTGGCTGTTTAGCGTTAACTTATACGTATACTTGGATCTGCTTAATGAACTATTCGTTTTCTCTTGCAATTTGATTAAAAATTTCATGAAGAGCTTTTATGGCTTCGAGCCAATCTGCCGCAGTTGCGTCGGTGTTGTTTATAACCGCTTTGGCAACAGTTACAGCTTCCGCAAGGCCGGGATGAGTTGAGCCATCCAGCAGCATTTTATCGGCTAGTTCAACAGAATCAGGCAGCGCGGTGAATACACTAGGGACCGTAATAATAATTTCTTTGGTAACCGCGGAAAAGTCGCGTTTTAATTCCAGTTTGATGCTATAGTCGACAGGATCTGCGGTGCCGTTGTAATTCATGTACCATACCGTGTAATCTCTTAGGATGTATACATCATCAGTCACTGTGGAAGGGCGATCATAATTCAACACAGTTACGCGGAGATCCCTTGGCAGCGGCTGCTGTGGATCAGGCAGATAAACGACATCTCCCACAGTCATTGTGCCAGGCAGTACTTGATCCTTAAATGAAGCGGCGATCGTTGTTTCCAGTTCGGCATATTGTGCTTCGGAGTAGACAGGTATAGGTACAGCATGGCTCTCCGAAAGGTTCGGTTTCTTTAAGGAAATATAGACAGTGGTGCTGTCTGCGCCGAAATCAAGACCTGTCAGCTTAACGCTGGTTGATCCTTCGGCCACTGTTGCAGTTTGCAATAACATGCTGTCGTCAAGCTCATCTGCGTAGACAGAAACCACATCTCCGGGTTCAAGGCTTCTCACATTTACAACGTCATTGGCACCGGCATGATTTTCTACACTCAGGAAGTTTGTATTAACAGTAGGACTCTCAGTATCCTGACCATTGTCTTGATCAAGATCAGACTTTGGAGCCGTGTCCGTCAGCATGTTCTTGTCCACAAAGGTCAATTCGCTGCCGGATACGTTCATATCAAAAACGTACCAGTATAGCATCTTGGTGTCTGTAACGGGAATGTGGTACGTTTTAACAGGCGTGGCATTGTGGCCGTTGTAAATTTCTACTTTGGCACCGGAAGCGGTTAAAGTGTTCGCTCCGGCTGTGCCGTTTCCGCTGAAGTTGTGAACGAAGAAGGTGTACTTTCCATCCACACGTTTACGAATGGTGGTCGTCTCCGGACCGTAAGAATTTACATCGTCATGGTCCAGATCGGCATAAGTTTCATTATTATAACTATATACTCTATCGCCGTACCAGGTATGGAATGACCTATTATTGGGTGCAGCGCCAATCAGATGTGAATCTTCATCCAGCGGAAGCAAATCCCAAGTGAGTACAATTCGAATTTCGTCGTTGGCAGGGATTTTAATTGCTGTGGCATTCTGGTTAATATTCTTATGAGTACTCAGCGAAGCACCAACAACGTGAGTAGTAATAAATCCGGATTTCGATAATTCACCGGTGTAAACGCCAGGGGCCAGATTGGCAAAATATTTACCTGCCGCATCCGTAACCACAGTTGCTGCGATTTCGCCTGTAGTTGCTCCGAGGCCTCTACGGAAATGGATCGTCATATCTGCTACGGGCTGATCGTCTACATCCGTAATTACGCCTTCGAAGCCATACACTGTCTCTGTCACAGTGCCTGGATTGCTGCCGTTTGAACCGCCGTTTGAACCGCCGGATGAGTCACCAGATGAACCACCGGACGAACCGCCGGATGAGCCGCCTCCGGAAACAACCGGAGTGCCGATGACAGCTGTAGCATTATTGCCGTAGTTTACATGCTCAGGAGTCTGGGCAAGAGTTGAACCGTTGGCATTGATTGAGGCAGTGCCAATGGAGCCTGTTCCGGTTACTCTGGCAATGGCATTTAGAATTAGAGCATTGATGCGGGCTCCGCCTGTAATGTCAATTCCCGTATTTCCGGCGCCGGGAGCCACTTGAAGCTGGCCGATCGAACCGGAACTCAGGTTTACTTGAATGGAGGTTGCCATAACATCCACCGTCTCGAAGGATCCGGCTAAGGATACCTGTGCATTTGCCGGAATTGCTGCGGAGAGATCGACATTGCCGAAGCCGCTGCCTGTGCCGTTGCCTTCTTCCAGTAGCGCGCCGGATTGCAGCGTGATCTGTTCAACCGAGCTGGCACCTTCAGTAACGATTCGGATACTTCCGTCTTTTTTATTGACAATGACGGTTACCAGGACTGAATCCACTACGTGGATACTGTTTTTACCGCCTCCGGCAATGGTAGTGGTGCCTTTAACAGTGACATTCTTTAGCGTCACATCACCTTTGCCAACGCCTTCACCAATCACCAGATCACCTGTGATAAGCGTGTTGTTCAGTACAACTCCTGGCGCTTCAATATATACCGAACCCTTTACTGTAGTAAGACCTGTCTCCGGGCCATAGTTCCCGGCTTTGTCATAAACGACCTTTTCAGAGGATTTGGCCGCTGCAAACTTCAATGCCCGGTCAAGCACACTGACTGCTTCTGCTCTGGTGGCTGTGTCGAGCGGTCTGAATTTTTGATCATTTCCACTCATAAGTCCAGCTTGAGCAATGGCATTAATCTGGAGCTTGCTCCACTGGTGGCCTACAGCTGTATCCGAAAATGCAGCAGGTGAATCGGTGGCGCTCAGCTTAAGAATAGAGCTCACAATGGCTGCCATTTCTTCACGGGTAAGCGGCTGGTTAGGTCTAAACGTCTGATCAGTGTATCCTTTTATGTATCCTGCGGCAGTTGCTTTTGCAATATCCGCGTAGAACCAATTAGATGCTTTAACATCTTTATAAGCAATTTCCGCTGTGTTTGTATAACCGAAAGATTTGTTAATCAATGCTGCAAATTCCGCGCGGGTAATCTTGTGGTCAGGCTGAAGGGTTCCATCTTGATAACCTGAAAGTAACCCTTGCTGCTGCCATTCTTTTAAGACGTTCTCTGACCAGTGGCCGGATATGTCTTTTGCTGCAACGGAAGTCCCAGAAGCACCAGATGCGGCAAAAGCTTGACCAAAGGACATTAGATTCAAACAAATACATAATAGTACAATAAGAGTATTTCTGCGTACCTTGTTCTTCCTTCTCAATACGACACCAGCTTTCGTTTAATAGTACTTTTTGTAAATGTGGACAGTTAGGAGACTAACCCTCCTTTGATAAAAATAGGTCTACCTAAGTGATATTAGCTTTTTATTGTAGATAAAAGTAGTTTTTTGTAAAAAAATAGGCGTATTGAACGATAAAATTGCGCAAAAGCGAAGGGAAAAATAGGTTTTTATATTTAAAATATTAAAAAATATATTATGCTAATTCAAAGAAATGGCCTACAATCTGGAATTAATCTTTCAGTTCAGGCCGAGGGAGGGATAAGCCCTATGTACATAAGAGTTCTTAATTCTGCTGATGCGGAAATATACCGCGAGATTCGGCTGCAGTCGTTGTTGAACCATCCTGAGGCTTTCCTCAGCTCCTATGAAGCGGAGTTGGGAATGCCGATAGAGACAACCCGGACCAGGCTTCATGCGATGGACGGCAAATTCACGCTTGGCGGCTTTAATGGGCAGGAGGAACTGGTTGGTGTAGTCACATTTGTCCGTGAGAGCAGAGACAAGATCAGCCATAAAGGCAATGTATACGCCATGTATGTGAGTCCCTCGGCACGGAAGCAGAAGCTGGGGCATTTGCTGATGACGGAGCTGATTGTGAGGGCCAAGCAGTCTCCGGGAGTTGAAATCCTTAATTTGGCAGTGTTTTCAGATAACCTTCCAGCCATCCGGCTGTACCAATCGCTGGGATTCACCTGCTACGGGACGGAGCAGAATGCGGTGAAGCTCAACGGCAGTTATCTGGACGAGGACCTGATGACCTTGCCGCTGATCCCCTCACTCTAGAGAAAAATCAACAAGCAGACATAATGAAAGCTGCCGCAAGCATAAGCTTGTCTAAGAGGTCCTGTCCATAAAAGGGGTTGAAGACTTGGCGACTGCGCTGCTTGGCAGCTTTTTGTCGGCGATGGCGACTGTTCTCGGAGTGGTTCCCATCCTGTTTGTGAAAAAACTTTCCGAGCTGTGGAAGGATGTGCTGGTCGCCTTCACCGCCGGAATTATGGTTTCTGCGTCTACCTTTGGCCTAATGCCGCAGGCGATAAGGGAGTCGGGGATCATCGCTCTGACGCTGGGACTGATTACCGGTGTGCTGCTGCTCGATCTGATCGAGAACAACATCCCGCATATCGACGTGGAGAACAAACCCGGATTCACCAACATGGATTCCAAGGCGCTGCTTGTTTTGATCGCATTGTTCATCCACAACATTCCCGAGGGTCTCAGCACAGGTTTCAGCTATGCCAGCGAGCAGGCCAGCCTGGGTCCTATGGTGGCGATTGCCATTGGTGCGCAAAATATGCCGGAGGGACTGATTCTGGCCATCTTCCTGATGAATTCGCAGGCAACCCGGCGAAAAGCATTGTTTATGGCCGGTTTAACCGGACTTATGGAGATGGTGTCGGCAGTCATCGGGTATTGCGCGGCCAGCTATTTGCATAATAATGCCGTAGGTTACGGACTGGCTTTTGCTGCCGGAGCTATGCTCTTCATCGTCTATAAGGAGCTGATTCCGGAGAGTCATGGTCATGGCTATGAGCGGCCCTCCACCTATTCGTTTATCTTCGGACTGCTCGCCATGCTGTACATTACACAGTTTTTTGGCTGACGTAGAGGATATTATAGACGTTGGCTTAATTCAGCAGAGTTCGATGAAGAAGAGGCTATCCCGGCTGCGGCAACAGTCAAGGGATAGCCTCTTCTTCGTGTATTGAATTAAAGGTGTACTGTGTAGCGGTTTGGTTTGCTTACGCGACGGACGGCCTCAAGCTCCTGCAGCGAGAGCGGTGAGGCCGTGGCGGCTGCAATATTCAGCTGCAGCTGCTCCAGACTGCTCGCGCCGGGAATGATCGCGGCCACAGCGGGATGCCCCAGCGGATAGTGAAGCGCTGTTTGCGTTAGGGTACGGGAACCAGTGGATTGCTGCATCAAATGCTCCTGTAGCCCAGGCAGTTCTCCGGCTTCATGATCAAGGTACGCTTTGCCTGTGCGGCTGTGCCCATGCTCGGTTAATATGCCCCCGGCCAGCGGCCCCCGAGCGATCAGGCTGATTCCATGCTCCGCCAGTAAAGGCAGGATCTCTTCCTCGGGCCGTCTGTCCAGGATGCTGTATTGGCTCATCACACTAATAATAGCGGAGCGCTGCACGTATTCCCGGATCACATTGGGGCGGATCGAGGAGATCCCGTAATAACGGATGAGGCCTTCCTGCTTCAATTCTTCAAAAGCCTCTATCGTCTCGTCGATGGGGTCTTGGATCGTTCCTCCGTGCAGCTGATAGAGATCGATATAATCTGTCTGCAGCCGGCGAAGGCTCTCTTTTACTGCTGATTTAATATAGGCTTTGGAAGGGTCCCAGCTCCAGCCTTCTTTGCCGGGGATTCTGCGGTTGCCGACCTTCGTAGCCAGGATGACGTCCGCACGCCGATGGCGCACCGCGTTGCCAATGATTTCTTCATTCCGTCCCTCATCATATAGATCCGCAGTATCCAGGAAATTAATGCCCTGCTCCAGCGCTTCGTGAATGATCGCCGCAGCATGAGTCTCATCGGTCCCCAGGGACATGCAGCCAAGGCCCATGGCACTTACATATAAATCAGATTGGCCCAAACGGTTTTTGTTCATTCTGCAACCCTTTCTGTGCTGTTTTTGTGTCCATTATACCATTCCTATGCCAAAAGACGGCCATCGCGCGCCGTCTAGCCTGCTGGCTGTATGGACGCGATTGCCGTTTTTATTGTGATATGCAGGGTTATCCCCGCAGGATCGTTTCGATTTTCTCTAATTCTTCCGCGCTTAGCTCAGGGGCATTCAAGGATGCCACGGCATCTTCGATCTGGCTTACCTTGCTTGCGCCAATCAGTGCCGAGGTGACTTTGCCGCCGCGAAGCACCCACGACAAGGCAAGCTGCGACATCTTCTGGCCGCGTGCGGCAGCCAGTTCATTCAGCTTGCGTACCTTGCCGATGACCTCTTCGGTAATTTCCTTCTCCGAGAGGAATACGCTGGGTCCGGCTGCGCGGGAATCCGCAGTAATTCCGTTCAGATAACGGTCGGTCAGGATGCCTTTTTGCAGCGGCGAGAAGGCGATGGTGCCGACGCCTTCTTCGGCAAGCACATCCTGCAGGCCGTCTTCAATCCAGCGGGACATCATGGAGTAGTTGGGCTGGTGGATCAGGCAAGGTGTGCCCAGACGGCGGAGGATTTGAGCGGCCTCGCGCGCCTGCTCGGCACTGTAGTTGGAAATGCCGACATACAGCGCTTTGCCTTGGCGCACCAGGAGATCCAGCGCACTCATGGTTTCCTCCAGCGGCGTGTTCGGGTCCGGACGGTGATGATAGTAAATATCCACATAATCAAGTCCCAACCGCTTCAAACTCTGATCAAGACTTGCGACGAGGTTTTTCTTCGAGCCCCATTCGCCATAAGGGCCGGGCCACATATAATATCCGGCTTTGCTGGAGATGATCAGCTCATCGCGGTAAGCGGCGAAGTCCTTCTTAAGAATTTGGCCGAAACTCTCCTCGGCAGAACCTGCGGGCGGACCATAGTTGTTGGCGAGGTCGAAATGGGTAATTCCCAGATCGAAGGCCCGCCGGACCATTGCGCGTCCGTTCTCAAAGACGTCATTGCCGCCAAAGTTATGCCACAGCCCGAGCGAAATGGCAGGCAGGAGCAGGCCGCTTCGGCCGGTGCGGTTATATTTCATCTGGTCGTAGCGTTCAGGATTCGCGTTGTACATTTTGTTTTCCTCCTAAAAGTTTTATGGAGCATTACTTTCATACATCCTTCGCAATAAAACTGGCTTCGGAAGCGTTTACTACATTGCCGGGTACGTTCCTATTGTAGCGAAAGCACGGCGACAAACGTATGTCAGCAAGGAAGATGTTTATAGAACAATGTCATTATCGGCATGCTGGAGGCGGTACCCTTTGGGGGAACATCCCTTGACCTTCTTAAACATGCGGGAGAAGAGCAGCGGGTCCTGATAACCGACGGAACGCGAGATCTCACCGATGGTACAATCGGTTTCTGTCAGCAGCTCGCAGGCCTTGGCGATCCGGTAATTTAGCAGATACTGCTGCGGCGGAAGGCCGATGGTCCGTTTAAATAATGCGGATACGTATTTGCGGTCCAGCCTAAGGGAAGATGACATCATCTCCATCGTGACATTTTCACAGTAATGGGCATGCAGGAAGTGGAGACATTGCTCGACGTAAATGCTTTTTTGGCGCGGAATCGGGAATACATCCTTGGCCGCCGGTACCTTGCTCAGCAGGAGAGAGAAGAACTCATACATCATTGCTTTGAGCGGCAGATTCAGGCAATCGCTGCGGTCCGCTGCCTCTGTCAGCCGATCATACAGTGAGGGCATAAGCAGTTCATCCATCGGAAAGACGGGATGCTCCGGCGACAGCGAGGTTTTGGACAGCAAGTGTTCAATTTCTTCTCCGGTAAAAGCAATCCATGAATAATTCCAAGGCGTATCCAGGTCAGCCGCGTAATAAGTCACGATATGCGGATAAGTCAGAAAGGCCTGACCCGCCTGAAGTGTATGTGTCTCTTCACCGACGGCCACCTTGCCGGTACCTTCGTGGATGAAATGGATTTTGTACAAATCGCGTACACAGGGTCCAACGGTATGACCGGGGGCACACTGCTCCCGTCCCCAATAATGAAGATGCAGATCGGAATTCCCCCGGAACGGACGCTGTGAATTATATTTGAATATGGCCATGCTTCAGCCTCTTTCCTGTATGAGGTTGTCCTGGACAACGCCCGGGATATGCTCCCATTATACAATAGATTCGAAACGGCGGATAAACCGCAAAAAGTCCCAGCCCCCTTTTGGAGGGGAGGGACTCGCAGAGCAGGCTGGATTATGCCTCCATTTTCAGCATCACCAGTTCTTCCACAGGCTCGCCGTTTACCAGATGCTCTTCCACGATGCGCGGAACATCGTCTGTCGTCACATTGTAGTACCAGATGCCGTCAGGGTAGACGATAACAAACGGTCCGTTGCCGCATAGCCCGAGACAGCTGGTTTTGTTGATTTTAACTGTCTTATGGATGCCTTGCTCTACCAGCTGTTCCTTGAATGCCTGCATAACATCCTCTACCTCCTGATTGTTGCAGTGCTCGCTGCAGCAGAAGAGCAGATGTTTTTTTAACACCTTTAAACGCATATTCATGGTTAAGCCTCCTCGATCTTGTGTGAATTGTGGACGTATCTTTAGGAGGAGTATAGTCTCTTTTGCAAACTCTGTAATGAGGTTGAGAGCATTGTTCTAAAAGGCTACATATATGAGATAAATCCGGGAGATTAGTGTTAGATTAGTTAACTTTCCAAGCAGATGTTTGAACAAAAAGTGTCATTCCCCTTATTTACCAGTGCATTTCCTGTTTGAGAAATATAATTGAGGACTCTCCTTAAATTTAAAGTAAAGCAGTTTAGCGCATGATCGTTTGGTTAATTAAGAGCTATGAAAGAATGATTATGCAACATCAAACTTTAACTATCAGGAGGGAATCGTTATGAATAAGAAAATAGTAGGTGTATTTTATACCGAGCATGAAGCTTCACGGGCAATTGAAGACTTGAAGAACCAAGGATTTCTGACAGAGGATATCTCCGTGATTGCCAGAAACAAAGAAGATGTTGACGCGATTAATAATGAGATGGGCACCAAGGCGCCAGAGGGTATGGCATCCGGTGCGGCTACCGGCGGTTTGCTGGGCGGTGTCACCGGGCTTCTTGCAGGAATCGGGGCGCTGGCTATACCGGGAATCGGACCGATACTCGCCGCAGGAC
Organism: Paenibacillus sp. IHBB 3054; assembly: GCF_051594305.1. Lineage (NCBI taxonomy): Bacteria > Bacillati > Bacillota > Bacilli > Caryophanales > Paenibacillaceae > Paenibacillus > Paenibacillus sp. IHBB 3054. The sequence goes on from NZ_JBOFBG010000009.1 coordinate 154,564, forward strand.
CGATTGCCGCGACATTGGCAGGAGCTGCTGTTGGTGCAGGAACAGGCGGACTGGTCGGTGGACTGATTGGTCTCGGCATTCCTGAGGATGAAGCGGAAAGTTATGATAATTATGTAGATGAAGGTCGTATTCTGGTTATGGTGGATGCGGATAATACACGGGCCGAAGAAGCATATTCTGTGTTCCGCAGCCACAATTCAGCCAATGCCGACCGTTATATGGATGATAATATTGCAGCAGGAGATGTTACGGGGACGGCCGGCAATTCTTTAACAGACACAGTGGATGCTGCATTTAACGGATCAGGGCTGGAGGGACGTCAGGATACGGGGCTGGATACAATGAATTCTGCTCCTGTTCATGATCTTCCTGAAACACGGGCGCTGGATGATGTGAACCGGCCGGGAATGACAGGGGATGTATATTCCGGAACTCCGGATGGCATAGCGAATTTGGATCGAACCGGATCAGATCCATTCACGGATGAGGATGAAGCCCGCAAGCTGCGCCTGCGTGAGGAACAGCTGGATGTGTCCAAGAACAAGGTGCAGACCGGTGAAGTCCAGGTGCGCAAGGAAATTATTGAAGAGCAGAAAACGATTAATGTACCGGTTACCCATGAGGAGATTGTAATTGAGCGCAGATCCGTCAATAATGACTCAACGGCTACACCCATCGGAAAAGATGAGACGATCCGCATTCCTGTAAGTGAAGAGCAAGTGGAGGTTCGCAAGAACACGGTAGTTACTGGTGAAGTGGACGTTCATAAGCGCGAAGTCCAGGGCACTGAACAGGTTAAGGATACAGTGAAACGTGAGGAAGCCCGGGTGGACAAAACAGGCAAGGTAAAACTTGATTCCAGCGATGAGCTGCTGAGAGATCACAGCCGGATGCATTAAGCGAAAGTTTCCTGGTCACGATAACTGAAAACAAGGTTTCCCCAAGGTCCTTTTCGGGCCCCGGGGAAACCTTGTTTTGATGTTATGAAGGAATATCCTCTGCGCTATAGGTTAGGCCCTTTACATAAAAGCCGCATTCGGTCTGGCCGAGTAGCCCTGCGGAATCTCCTTGCCGGGCAGGAAGTGGATGCTGCGGATATAACGGATCGTCCGGCTCTGTGACCGCATGATGACAGAATGTGTCTCGGCGCGTTCCTTGCCGATGAAGCGGACTCCGTTCAGGAATTCACCGGAGGTGACCCCGGTGGCGGCAAAGATAACATCGCCCGTCCCGACCATATCCTCCATGGACAGAATGCGTGTCGGATTGTCGATGCCCATATGCAGGCAGCGCTGCATCTCAAAAGGGCCCTCCGGCAGCAGTCTTCCCTGGAGCTCTCCGCCGAGGCATTTCAGCGCGGCGGCGGCAAGCACGCCTTCGGGCGCTCCGCCGGAGCCCATGTACAGATCCACATCGCTGTCCGGCAGCGCGGCGGCGATAGCCCCGGCCACATCACCGTGGCCGATCAGCTTGATTCGTACGCCCGCTTCGCGCAGGCTGCGGATCAGTTCCTCATGCCGCTTGCGGTCAAGCACCATCACCGTCAGCTCGGAGAGCGATTTGCCGGTGATCATGCTGGCCTTGCGCAGCGTAACCCCGGCAGGATCTGCGAGGCTGAGCCTGCCGGCCAGCTCGGGGCCGCAGGCGAGCTTCTCCATGTAAATGTCGGGAGCATGCAGCAGGCTGCCCCGGTCGGCAATGGCAATCACCGACTGGGCGTTGTGCAGTCCGCAGGCTACCACCTCGGTGCCCTCCAGCGGATCAACAGCCACATCAACGGAAGGGCCGCTTTTGTTCCCGACCCGTTCTCCGATGTAGAGCATCGGTGCTTCATCCATCTCGCCTTCGCCAATGACGACAGTCCCGTCAATGGAGACGGAATCGAACATGGAACGGATAGCAGTCGTAGCAGCATCATCCGCCGCATGTTTATCGCCCCGGCCAATCCAGCGGGCCGAGGATAAAGCGCCCAATTCAGTTACCCGTACAATCTCCAGTGCCAATTCGCGTTCCATATGCTTTCCCTCCATTACATTTTTAGTGTGGATGTTTCCGGTGTTTCCGGAGAATCGGAGATATACCCCATAATAATTCCCGCTGTCTCCTCAATGGCTTTGTTCGTAATATCTATGACGGGGCAGCCCAGCTTGGCAAAAAGCCCTGCTGCATACTCCGTCTCTTCCTGAATGCGTTCAAGGCTGGCATATTGGGAGCCTGCCGGCAACCCCAGCATCTTAAGGCGTTCCGAACGGATCTTCAGCATATATTCCGGCTTCATCGTAAGGCCGATGATCCGGTTCGGCGGCAGACTCATCAACTGCTGCGGCGGGCCAATCTCGGGGACAACAGGGTAATTGACGACCTTCTTGCCCCGGTGGGCCAGAAAAATGCTGAGCGGAGTCTTGGAGGTACGGGACATGCCTAGCAGCACAATATCGGCCTTAAGCATCGCGCCAAGATCGCGTCCGTCATCACTGGCAACCGTGAATTCGATCGCTTCGATCCGCTGGAAATAATCTTCGTCGAGCTGATGCAGCAGTCCCGGCCGGGCCTGAGGCGCATCGTCGAAAGTGTCGATGAAGGCCTGCATCATCGGGCCCATAATATCGACAATCCTCAGGTCAAGCCGGACAGCCTCTTCACGGATCATCTCCCGGAGCTCCGGCTGGACCAGTGTATAGGCGACAAAACCTTGCAGCTGCGCCGTTTCCTCCATCAGTTTCCGCAGTTCGTCCTCATGTCTTACATTGCCATATCTTCTGATGGTAACCCGCTGATTCTGAAATTGGTGAATGACAGCCTGCACAACCGCCTCCGCCGTATCTCCTATCGAATCTGAGCAGATCGTAATGAAGTGTGAAGATTGCTCCATGCGTTTCGATTCCTCCGTTATCCTTTGGCTTCTAGATCGAGGAGAAGCTTTACGATGGAGGTTTTGGTCAGGCGCCCTACCACGTCAAGCTTGGGGCCGGTTTCCTCCGTGCCGCTGGGCACAACCACCGGCAGACTGTCTACCTCGTGAACAATCATTTTATGCGCGGCCTCAAGCACCGGGTCATCGGGAGAAACGGTTACTACCTTGGGCTGGCGGGTCATTACCATACTCACCGGCATGGATACTGCGCCGGGATTGCCGAGCGTTACCTTCAGAAAATCTTTGCGTGAGGCGACACCGGCTAGTTTGCCGTCGCCATCGCAAATAATAAGCGTGCCGACATCCTGCAGGAACAGCGTAACCACGGCATCCTGAATGGTTGTCGTCTCGCGGATAATAATCGGGATACTCTGGATATCCCTGACTCTGGTTTCCTGCAGCAGAGAGCTGCTGCCTTGACGCTGAGCTGCTTTCTTGCCGGGGAAATATCCGACCTTTGGCTTGGCATCAATGTATTCCAGCATGACCAGGATGGACAGGTCGTTGCGGATGGTCGGCCGGCTGAGATTCAGGGTTTCCGCAATTTGGTCGCCGGTAATCGGCGCTCTTTTTTTTACAATGTCAATGATTTGCATTTGACGGGATGTCAGTTCAATCACAGGTTTCCTCCACTTTCCGGATACAATCAGGTGCTCCTCTATAGAAAAGGAGTTCTGTTAAGTAAGATCCCCCTTTCAATTAGACGTCCTAATGGTAATAAAATCCCCTAACTTGGTTATATAATACGCAATAATAATCAATTATGCAACATATAGTATGTCATATATAATGTTTTTTTTTGAATTTTCATTCCAGCCATGAGGAACAGTAATGAAGGGAGCTGCGTTGAGAAATAGGGAAGGACAACAACAGAACAGCCTGAAGCCCATTTTTTTTCAGGGGTCCAGGCTGTTCTGTTGTTTAGGAAATATACAATATTTATTCCTGTGGAAGAGCCTCAATGTTTCCTTTTTGAAGAATCGGGGCAGGCGGTTTTTGTTTGAAAATCAGTTGTTTCAGCGCTCCCGCATTCACAAGCACGGTTCCGGCAATGATGGTGAATACCCCGAGGACGGTTATCCAGCTTACAGCTTCCCCGTAGAATACAAGACCCACACCAACGGCGATCGGCGGCGAAATATACAGCCAAGTCGACGGGAAAACGGGATTCGTCTTGGCGACGAGCCAGTAGAACAAGGTGTGTCCAACCATGGAGCCGACAACGGTCAGGTAGAGCAGCGAGCCGGCGGTTTTGAACGAGAGCAGAAACCCGGGATGCACATTTTCGGTGAAAAGCGACAGGATGAACAGGAGCGCTCCGCCATATATCATTTGTGCTGCATTCAGCGCGACGGGTGAAACCTCGGAGAAGGTTGTAGTTACTTTTTTGGAGTGAATTGCCCCCGCCGCATAGCAGCATTCCCCAATCAGCACGGCAGCGCAGCCGATGAGCCACAAGGGGGAGACATCAATCGCCAGACTGGGCAGAACCAGCAGCAGAACGCCGGTGAAGCCGATGATACAGCCGTAGATCGAATACGACGGAGCTTTTTGACGGAACAAAGCGGTCTGCAGCAGCAGAATCATCATCGGTCCGGTAGCTGACAGCCCGGCGGCAAGACCGGAGGATACATATTGCTCCGCCCAGTACAGCCCGGCGAAGGTTCCGAAGGTCAGCGCGGCGCCGGTGAATAGCATCTCTTTGCGCAGCAGCAGGGAGAAGCTTGCTTTGCCTTTCCAGACCATCCAGAGGAACAATATTGCCCCTGCCATAAAGAAACGGATTCCTGCTGAGAAAAAAGGCGGTGCTCCGGCATCCACACCAATTTTAATCGCTAAAAAGGTAGTGCCAAAGATCAGACAGACAAGAGAGTAAGCCAACAGAATCATATCCAGTTCCCCTTTATAAAGTTAATATGGCAGCCCAGTTGAAGCATTTTGTTAATCATATAGGGGTGGGGACAGAACAGATTGCAGACAGCAGAACAGATGAGAGGAATAATGAGGTACAATACGGGAAAGAGGATTTGCAGAAGAGGCTGCAATATGCGGTTATCACAGGGAGGGTGGATTACGATGAAAAAAGCTACGGGAGCGGACCAAAGCCATCCCTTGTTCCGCCAAATCTGCGAATTCATACTGAACCGGATGGAACGGGGGGAATGGAAGGCGCATGATAAGCTGCCCTCGATCCGTCTGCTGGCGGAAGAGCTGAAGGTGCACCGGCTGACGGTATTTAAGGCTTACCGGGTGCTGACTGAGGACGGCAAGGTCTATGTGAAAGACAAATCCGGTTATTATGTATCTCCGGGCGACAGGGCGCTGGGCGATGGTTCAAGCGAAGGGGCAGCGGTAGCCACTTATTCACTGACGAATCCCTTATCTGATATCCAGCGGATGCCGGTCCAATACCAATTTTCGCAGGCGCTTATTGATCCTAATCTGCTGCCGAACCTGTTCCTGTCCGATTATGTGAAAAAAGTGTTTGACCTTTATCCGAAGGTCATGGGAACCTATTCCTCTGTTCAGGGCGATGAGGAGCTGCGCGAAACGTTGAGCCGCCATTTCCACGATCAGCACCGGCTGCAGCTGTCGCCGGAGGAGCTGCTGATCACCTCGGGTGCGCAGCAGGCGATCAATCTGATCGCCGGTATTGTGCTCGGGCCGATGGACAATGTGCTGGTGGAGCGCCCGACGTACAGCGTGGCTATGGATATTTTTCGCCGGGCCGGTGCACGGCTTATACCAGTGGAGATTACACCGCAGGGCTATGATCTGGAGGCGGTGGAGGAGCTGATGCGCAGGCACAAGCCGCGGATGTTCTACATGAACCCGACCCATCACAATCCGACCGGATATACCGTTCCGGCGCGGCAGCGCAAGCTGATGGTTGAGCTGGCAGAGCGGTACCGCTGCCTGCTGGTGGAGGATGATCCCTTCCGCGATATGTATTTCGGGGAGAAGCCGCCGCCGCCGTTTTTTGCCTATGATACGGAGGGCTGGGTCATTTATATCAGCAGCTTCAGCAAGTATGTCGCTCCAGGCCTGCGCATCTGTGCGGTCGCCTGCCGTTATCCGTTTATGGAGCGGCTGATTACCGCCAAATCGCTGGCCGATAACGGGACTCCGCTGCTTAACCAGAAGATTTTCCTGCACTATTACACCTCGCCGCGGCTGCAGCAGCATCTCGGCAAGCTGCGCATTGCGCTCCAGGTGCATAAGGAAATTGCGGAGGAGGAGCTGGCGTCTGCCAACTGGGTGTGGACAGCGCCGCAGGGCGGGCTGAACCTGTGGGTGAAGCTGCCCGAATCCATCTCTGTGGCAGCGTTGTTTGACCGCAGTATGGAACAGTCGATCTCCTTCATACCGGGAGAAATTTGCGATCCGCTCGGTGAAATGAAATCCTGGCTGCGGCTCAGCTATTCCTTTGCCAGCGAAGGTGTGCTGCGTGAGGGCATCCGGCGTCTGGTGATGCTTGCCGGACAATTAGAAAAATGAACAAGATTGTAGATGAGAGCGCATGTGAAGGGGTATGGAGAAGAGTGTGATAAGGTGCGTATAAGAGTACCATGGGAAGTGTGTGATCAGAGGTGCGTAGTAAAGTGTGTATAAGAGCACCATGGAGAAGAGTGTATAAGAGTACCATGGAGAAGTGTGTGATAAGGGTACATTGAAGTGCGCGAGGCGTCGCTTGGTGATGTTCACGAGGAGTCGTATTGAGAAATGTGAGAGGATGCACAGAAGTTAGCGTTGGGAGTAGAGCGATCTGTGCTGTGGGGTTTAATAGTAACCTGCTGCTGCCGAGTATGTATTACTCTAACTGGACTCCAGTGCAGCTATTTGCAGTAAATGCTCCATTTCAGGAGTGTTGCGGACCCCAGCACCGTTATTCATACGATTTCCTGCAGCTGATTGGCTTTTTTCAGCAAATAACGTCACTCCAGTCCGGAAGGTATGGAAATAGGCCAAAGTCAGCACAATAGCGGCTTTCCTGTCCGCTTGGAATTGGAAGGGAACAGGAAAGACAGGATTGTGGAGGAACGTAACAAAAATCCACAGTAGCGGAGTCTGACTCAGATAACACCGAAAGCTCCGAAAGCACCTGTGACCAGTTGAAGAAAGCACAACAGTAGCGATAGCACAGATGTACCATCAAGCAAGCATCCAGAAGCGCAGCAGCGCCTCAACTAAATAGGCATTGCGAAGCGCAACAGTGCCTCGACTAAGCAGGCGCCCAGGAATTAGTGTCTCAACTAAGCAGGCATCCAGAAGCGCGCATCAGCGACTCAACTAAGGAGGCCTCGAGAATCGCATCAGTGTCTCAACTAAATAGGCCTCGAGAATCGCATCAGTGTGTCAACTAAGCAGGCATCCAGAATCGCGCATCAGCGACTCAACTAAGGAGGCCTCGAGAAGCGCATCAGTGTCTCAACTAAGCAGGCCTCGAGAAGCGCATCAGCGACTCAACCAAACAGGCCTCTAGAAGCGCACATCAGCGACTCAACTAAGCAGGTGCCCAGAAGCGCATCAGCGTCTCAACTAAGCAGGCGCCCAGGCATTAGTGCCTCATCCATAAGCACCCAGACCCGAAGCGCCCTGTCCGAGCAAGCAGACAGGGCGCTTCGGGTCTATTTATTAAGTGTACGCAGGGTCCCGCTTTGTGCTAACCAGGACCATAACTCATTCACGCTTTCCTCCGGCGTCTGCTCGGCTGTGCGGAGCGTTAACTCTGGGCTGACAGGCGCCTGGTAAGGATCAGAAATACCGGTGAAGGAGGGGATTTCGCCCCGGCGGGCCTTGGCGTACAGCCCTTTGACATCCCGCGACTCGCAGATTTCTAAAGGGCAATCTACATAGAATTCTGCGAAACCGGGCAGCGACTGGCGGGCATAGTCGCGCATTTCCGCATAAGGGCTGATGACCGAGACCACTGAAATGACGCCATGCCGGTTCAGCATTCCGGCGACGTAGACGGCCCGGCGGATATTCTCGAACCGGTCTTCCCGGCTGAAGCCGAGGCCTTGTCCGAGCGCACGCCTCAGCTCATCTCCGTCGAGCCATTCGGCAGCCAGACCCTGTTCCCTCAGTCTGTCCGTCAGAAGCGAGGCAATCGTTGATTTGCCCGCCCCGGACAAGCCGGTGAGCCACAGAGTCATTCCGTGACCTGAACGAATCCCTGCAACTTCGTGCGTTGCTCCAAACCCGGTGCCCTCGTGCTTTACTCCAAGTCCAGTACCTGCTCCATGTCCCACACCTTTGTGTTTTACTCCAACTCCAGCATCTGCTCCACGCCCCGAACCGTCGCACTCAACTCGAAACTCAGCACTTTCTTGGGCTGCTTCCAAATCGACACCTTCGTACTCTACTCCAACCTCAGCACTTTCGCGACTAGCTCTCATCCTTGCACCTCCGCGATTCCGTAGGGTATTCGTTCCAGCAGGCCGGAGCCGTAAATCTGCTTCAGCCGGAGCCCGGGCATGTGGATGTAACCGATATAGCAGTCGCAGAAGTTCATGCGGCAGCTCCGCTCCGCAGCGAGGCCTTCCAGGCCGTCACGGTAGAGGTTGCCGATGACGCCCCTGTCCTTATAGCAGCGTTTTACTATACCGGGTCCCTGCACATAGAACACATTGCTGCCGGCGTTGCAGAGTTTCCCCAGGCTTTCATAGTCGACTGTATTGATATGAAAATGCGGATCAATGCCGCCGAGAAAGGCGAGATCTTCCGGTGTGTAATAATCCGGTTTGTCTTTGTAGGCATTCACCCACAGATAGACATCATCCGGCAGGGCGGCCCGCAGCGAAGCAATTGCCGGAAAGGCGCTGCGCAGACCCACACTGCCGACACTGAAGGGAATGCCCTGCTTATAGACAGCCATACATTGGGCCAGAAACCGCTCCTCCCGCACCTGGCCCGGGTGATAGGTAGCCCAGAAGGCAGCCGTGGCCGGGTTCAGCTCCGGGATAAAATCCAGGCTGGCCGACAGGTTGGTCTGGATAGCCACCTTTTCCACATGGGGGAGATGCGAGAGGGTGATCAGCGCTTCTTTATACCAGCGGTGAATCAGTCCTTCACCGTAAGGATTGAAGAAGATCGACAGCCGGTGGCCTGCCGCACCTTGCTCCGCAGCCCAGCGGACAAAGGTCTCCAGTCCTTCGCGGTCCTTGGCAAGCGTAGCGGCGCTGTCTCTCGTCTTGCCGAACGGACAGTAGGGACAATCATAATTGCAGGAGGTGAGGGCCCCGCGGTAGTAGAGGACGGCATTCATGGCAAAATGAATCCTTCCATACGTTCCCTGATTTCACCCGAGATGAACCAGTCGCCGATGGAGTCCGAGTAGCCCAGACCCTCAGCGGTTAACCGCAGGATACCTTCCTCTACTTCGCCCAGACCACTTTGAAGCAGCAGGTCAAGCTCAGGATAATCATTCCACAGCGAAGCCGAGAAACGTCCGCTGTAGTCGGCCAGCTTCAGCCCCTCGCTGTGCAGCACAGCTTTCAGAATGAAGCGCCGTTTCTGTTCTTCCCGGCTTAGCACAATGCCGTAATCGGCCGTGTCATAAGACTCGGACGACACATAATCGGCAATGATGCTCTCCGTTGCTTTGCGGCTGACGCCGTAGCGGGAGGCGTAGTGCACCTCCCGCGTATAGGAACGGGCTCCGCAGCCGAGGCCGACCATCCCCTCCTCCTGACAGCTGTAGTCGAGGATGGCTTTGCTGGTGCCTGCCGTTTCCTTAGCGAAGCGGCGCATGGAATACTGGCGGTAGCCGTGCTCTGCGAGGAGCTGGCAAGCAGCAGTATAGCAATCATGGCGGAGATCCTGCTGGCGCAGCAGATCTCCGGGCTTAACAATGGTATGCTCGCGGGTGTAGAGCGGATAGAGAAAAATCTCCTCCGGTTCATACAGGAGCGCCTCCTTCAGCGAATAGAGCCAGGACTCCACGCTCTGGCCCGGAAGCCCGTAGATGAGATCCAGATTCAGGATGGGGAATTGATATTTCCCCAGCAGCTCCAGTGCCCGGTATACCACCTCAGGGTTCTGCGGACGGTAGATGGCTGCCGATTCGGCAGCGACAAAGCTCTGAATGCCCATGCTAACCCGGTCCACGGTATTGTCCTTCAGGACGGCAAGCTTCTCTTCCGTAATTGTCTCGGGTGAGGTTTCGACTGAGATTGAAGCAAGGGCGGTGTCCAGGCCCATGATCTCCCGGGCGATCCGGAACAGCCGGCTTAGCTGCGGGGCGGCCAGCAGGGTTGGCGTACCGCCGCCGATAGCGAACCGGGCATACGGCTTATGGCCGGTAAAGGCCGACCACTGCTTTGCCTGCCGTTCCAGCGCATCCACATAGGTGGCGTGGACATCTGCACGTTTGTCCGGCAGGGTGAAGAGGTTGCAGAAGCCGCAGCGTGCGCCGCAGAACGGAATATGCATATAGAGAAAAAAAGAATCCGCAGGCTCTTCCAGCCACAGCTGTTCCAGCGGAATAGGAGGCTGGAATTCACGATAGGCTGTCTTGTGCGGATAGGAATAGAGATAATTGCGGTAAGGGTTAGCGGTAATCTGCTCTCTCCAGCGCTTAAGCTCCTCCGAAGAGAGAGACGGTCTTACGTCGTTGTCATTAGGATGCTGCAGGAAATTGCCGGTTGACGTCATACGTTTCTCCTTTCTTCCGGGTTGAACCGGGCTGTTGATCTAGAGGATGAATTCCCGGTAAGGGACATTCCACACGGTCTCATGTGCCAGACGGTGTCCCTGATAGCCATCTTCCCCATAGGCTGTGCCGTGGTCCGAGAAGGCCAGGCAGAAGACCGGATTGCCACGTTCGCGAAAGCGCTCAAACAGGCGCCCCAGCTCTCCGTCGGCATAACGCAGTGCGGCACGCTGGCTGTCCACGGAATCCTTCCGGGCACCTGGAAGGAAGAAATGGTTCGGCCCGTGGATGGCTGACACATTGAGGAACAGGAACAGCCTTTGATCCAGCGGGGTATCGTTCAGCACCTTCAGGGCGTGGTTCACCTGATGCTCCGTGGAGCGCGGGTTCGTGACACCGAAGGTCATCCGCCAGTAGCTCTGCTGGAAATAACCGGGCAGTACGCGGGCAAGCGGGACCTTTTTAGTGAAAAAAATAACCCCGCCAATACATACCGTACGGTAGCCCTCGGCAGCAAGCCCTGATACAAGATCTGGCGTGTCGAACAGCCAGGTGTGCGGATGGGTCTTCATCCCGGTATTTCTGGAATGGAACAGCCTCACATGCGAAGCTTTGTACGTGTCTGCGGGAGTCGGCAGGAAACCGCCGAAGAAGGCATGATGTGCGGCATAAGTGAAGCTGCCGGGCGTATGCCTTTTCTCCCAGGAACCGGTGCCGCACAGATTGGGGCAGTTCTCTTCCTCCAGAACGGCAGCATCGTAGCGCAAGGTATCCAGTGTGATCATCAGGATGTCATGGGTGCCAACAATGGCATTCATATCTGTCATAACCGTTATAAGCGCCCTTTCTTAATAGATATGGATTAAAAATAGCAATACGCTATAAGGTCTCTCATTCATGATTCGCAATGGCATTCAGCTTTTTCATTTCCCATTCATAGGTGCCGCAGCCGTCATATTCCACATCGTAGAGTAAGTCGCCAAAAGGATTTACGTCCGCAGCATAAGTGCGCCGGGAACTGCCTGAGGATACCAGGATATCAATCCCGGCAACAGCCGAGCGGGGGAAGGCGGCAAGGGCCTGCACGGCTGTACGCCGTACCTGCTCCTGCACCTCTTCCGTGAGCCCGGCTTCTGCGGGAGACATCCGCTGGCTGCGCAGATGCAGGTTCGTAATGGGCGTGGTGCTGACCCGGGCAACGGAATGGCAGGCTTCTCCAAGCACGACAAGCTGGCGGATGTCGAACGAAACTCCAGCTGTGCCCGGCTTGGGAATCCATTGCTCAGCATACGCGCCATGACTGTAGAGCCAGTTGATGATTCCGGACAGGACAGCGGAGTCGGTATAACGCCGCAGTTTCCCTGAATTATAGTACACGGGAGGGCGAGTGATGTACTGCTCAACCCCGATAGTAGTCACAGCGATTTCGGCTCCCGTAGCGGGATTGATCTGATAGGCGATGACGCCGGAAGCGGCAGAGCCGCAGGACAGCTTGATGAATACCCGGTGCATCCGCTCCGTGATCATCAGCTCCCGCAGGGACGCATAGTCTGACGGAGGATGTCCGCCGCCCAGGGGCCGGGGCACCGGAACACCGGCCTCAGCCAGAATCTGCTGAGTCCGGCGTTTGTCGGTCATGGCGGCAATATCCCCGGGATGGTTCTGCCACCGGGCTTCAGGCATCAGCGCTGCGGCCTCGCGCTGAAGCCTGGCCAGCAGCCGGCAGTAGCCGCGGAACCATTGAGATGGATGATGCAGCACGCCGGGCATGTCCTTCAGCCGCCCGGCAGCCTGGAGACTCAGCGGACGGGGATCAGGATGATGCCCGAAGGGGTGCAGCGAGTCATCCTGCTCCCCGGCATCCGGTGCGCCCAAGGCAATGAGGGCCTGCTCAATCTCGAAGCTGCCGCCGGGTGAATCCAGCCGCAGGAGAGGCGGAGCTGCTGCCGGACCTGAACCGGAAGGCGCTGGCCACAGGCCCGACCGCCCGCTGGTCTGCAAGTGCAGCGCCTGCTCCAGCAGCTCGGCGAGCGAACTTCCCCGCAGCAGCTCCGAGTACGGGATGAGCAGGGCCGGGGGCATCCCGAGGCGGCTCCGCGCCTGCTGGATGCCGTCCGAGCGCCTGTCGCCGGGACAACTTAGCAGGATCAGCGGCTGCGGTTCCTGCATCATTCGGTGATGGAAGGATAACGCCAATCTTCCTCGTCATCGCTTTTTTGCTGGTCGCTGACATCGGCCGGCAGGCCGCTTGCCTTCCAGCGGGCAATCATTTCATTCGACATATAATGATAGCTCAGGTTCAGTGCCTGCAGGCCTTTAATCCGCTCGCTGGCCAGCAGCGCCTCTGCACCTTTGTCACTGAGCGTTCCAAGCGAAAGGTCCAGCGTATGCAGCTGGTCCAGAATGGGTGCATCGGCCACGGCCGCAGCGATTTCATCCTGAATTTCACTGTTTTTCAGTCCCAGATAGGTAAGCTTGGGGAACTTATCCGGCTGGATCAGCGGGTAGAGATCTTCCAGTCCGCCATCAAAGCCATAGTTGTCCACGCCAAGGTACAGCTCCAGCTTGCGCAGATTCGGCAAATGTCCTGCGGCGATTTCTGCCAGAACGCTTTTGCCAAGTCCGCCGGTAATAATAATCAGTTCCTCCAGCTTGTCATGCTGCAGACTGCTGAGGCTCAGAGCATTTCCGCCTTGAATGGTGAGTGACTGAAGCTCCGGATAAGCGGGGAGCAGCGGGGAAAGATCGCTTTGTGTAATCCACGAAATTTCGCATTCTTCATAACCCATCTCCCCGATAAACAGCTTGCGAAGAGCCGGAAAGCTTCCTCTGTATTTCACAAGGGCTGATACAACCTCCTCGGAGCTGTTCTCATAGGCCTGTCCCCAATCCCCAATGATGAGGCTGGTTAGTTGCGCAGCTTCAGGACTTGCGCTCAAGCGTTCAATCTCCGTGCCTATTCTTTGACCTTCTTCAAATTCGTCGTACCCGACAGTAAGCTTTACTTCCGTCATTAACATTCCCTCCCGGAAAAATATGGCTTCAATTTCACCCTAACATCTGGGAAGGGGGGAGTCAAATTACGGGACAGAACGGGAGTGGAGCCTTGAACGGAGCCTGTCAGGCAGTTGCAGCAGCAGCGGGAATTCCGCTTTCTCCGGAAATGTGCGGATACACAAAAACAGCCCGGCCCCTCCCTGTATACGGGAGAAGCCGGGCGCGTAAGAACTCTGTCAGACCCAGCCGAACAAGCGCGCTGCCTGTGCGACCAGGAAGGTGACGGCAATGGCGATGCCCAGCGGAATGACGGCCGAGAGCACTGCCCATTTCATGCTTTTGGTCTCTTTGTAGATGTTGATCAGAGTAGTGCCGCATGGATAGTGGAGCAGGGAGAACAGCATCATATTGAGCGCGGTCAACCACGTCCAGCCATGGCTCAGGAAGATATCCTTGATGCTGCCGATACCTTCGACATCGACCATAGCGCCGGAGGACATGTAGCCCATAAGCAGAATCGGCAGCACGATTTCATTGGCCGGAAGCCCCAGGATGAAGGCCATCATAATGAAGCCGTCCATGCCGAGCAGCTGGGCAAAAGGATCAAAGAAAGCGGCCATATGGTTCAGCACACTGTCTCCGCCAACGAATACATTCGCAAGGATCCAGGTGATAATGCCTGCCGGTGCGGCAACGACGATGGCGCGGGTCAATACATTCAGCGACTTCTCCTTGGAGGAGCGGACAATCGTCTTCCAGATCTGCGGACGGCGGTACGGCGGGAGTTCGAGCGTATAGTGGGTGGGAACGCCGCGCAGCGCGGTTTTGGACATGACCCAGGACACCGTTAAGGTTACCGTGATACCAACCAATACGATTCCCATCAGGACAAGGGCTGTGGAGAAGGTCCGCAGCGCACCAGTCGTAGCAGCCCCCACCATAAACATGGAGGACAGCAGAATAAGGGTCGGCCAGCGGCCGTTGCAGGGCACGAAATTATTGGTCAGAATGGCCAGCATCCGTTCACGCGGCGATTCGATAATGCGGGTGGAGAGAATGGCGGCAGCATTGCAGCCGAAGCCCATCGACATCGTTAACGCCTGCTTGCCGTGCCCGCCGGATTTCTTGAACAACCGGTCCATATTAAAAGCAACGCGCGGCAGATAGCCGAAATTCTCCAGCAGCGCAAATACCGGGAAGAAAATCATCATTGGCGGCAGCATGACGCTGATAACCCAGGAGGTTCCGCGGTACAGGCCAAGCACAAGCACGCCGTGCAGCCAGGCCGGAGCGCTCACCGCTTCGAATCCGGCGGTTAAATAACCTTCGATGATGCCGAACAGAGAGGCCAGCCAGCTCGAGGGATAGTTGGCGCCGGCAATCGTAATCCAGAAGACGAGGCCAAGCCCGGCGAGCATAATGGGGAATCCCCATATTTTGGAGGTGACAATATTATCAAGCTTATAAGTGCTGCCCAGTTTCTTTTTGTCCTGGTAGGTGACTGCATCTCTGCAGATCCCCGCAGATACACCATATATTCCGCTTACGATTTCATCACGGATTCCGCCCTTGTCTGCGAGATTCTTCGCTGCAGAGAGCAGGGAATCCATCGGATCGGGTCCCTTAATGACATGCGGTGACTCCATGGCTCACTACCCCCTTTGATCCGGAAATATTCCTCTGTCCCATATTGGCTTTGAGCGAAGCGAGCAGGCTTTCGTCACCATCCAGCAGCCGCAGGGCAATCCAGCGTGCCGGATATCTTGAACCGACCGTCTGCTCTACCATAGGAAGGAGCGCAGCAATGCCCTGTTCAATCTCATCGCTATACGTAATCCGCAGCGGCTCCGCTGTATAAGTACCAGTAGCTACACGCTCAATTTGATCCAGCAGCGCCTCAATGCCGATTTCACTCCGGGCCGAAATTGCGGCTACCGGCACGCCGAGCCGTTTCGAAATGGCCTTCAGGTTAATATCAATGCCCAGCTTCTTCGCTTCATCGATCAGGTTGATGCAAACAACGGCCCGCCCGGTAATTTCCAGCACCTGCAGGGCAAGATTGAGATTGCGCTCCAGCGAAGTGGCGTCCAGCACCACCAGCGTCACATCCGGCTGTTCAAAAATAATGTAGTCCCTTGCGGCCTCCTCGTCAGCTGAGTTGGAGTACAGGGAGTAGGTACCCGGAAGATCTACAGCCAAGTAGGTATTGTTCTTGTGGGTAAACTCGCCTTCGGCGGTGATGACGGTCTTGCCCGCCCAGTTGCCGGTGTGTTGGCGCAGGCCGGTCAATAGATTGAAGAGTGTGCTCTTGCCCGTGTTGGGATTGCCTGCAAAAGCTACAGTGTAACGGTTCATGCTTCATCACCTCCGATTAATTCTCCGTAAATCAGAGCGCTTTCTTCCCGGCGCAGGGCAATGGTTGTATTGCTTACCCGGAAGGCGGTAGGGTCTCCGAGCGGACTGCGCCGCAGTACCTCGACAGCATTGCCGACGACAAACCCGAGGTCGAGCAATCTTCTCCTCAGCACACCCTGCACTTCTATGCTGCGGATACGCAGCGTACTGCCGTTCACAGCTTCAGATAATGGAATTACGGCTCCGGCCATAAGATTTTCCTCCGTTCCATCCAGAATGATTGAGCATGTATGTTTTATTGATTTATGTTATGCACATGGGTTAGATTCTTGTAGTCTGCCACAATATTAGTATACGTAAATAAATTTGTCCTTGCAACAAAAAAGTTTCCTTAGGGAAAAATAAATAACCCTTGGAGAAAGGCAGCTGTTGCTGCTTTTCTCCAAGGGTTGGGGATGGCTCAGGAAGTAGCCTATACATTCGATTGGGTGTGGCGAAGACCGGCTGCTTCTACTCCCAGCTTCCAAAATCTAGCGTACTGCCTGTCTCTACCAAGGTCTTGATGTTGCTGAGAATCTGCCACCAGGAGCTTTCGCTGGGGCCGTAGGACGGATCATCAGGTTGCCATTGATCATGAATCAGTGTCAGCTTGGTACAGCCGCCAACCGGCTCCAGCAGCCAGGAGATGCGTGATTCATGCGGTTCGCCGCTCTTGAGATAGGAGGGGCCGACCTTGTGGGTGAAGCGGAACGCCTGCTCTGGAGAGAATTCCAGCACTGTGCCGTATACATGCAAGGTGTCGGGGCCATCTGCCCCCGGCCCGATATATTTCAGCGGCTCCCCTGCTGTAAAGCTGGAGTGGATCGTGCTGCCGTAATAGATTTGCTGTACTTTATCCGGTGAGACGAGGCTGTCCCACACCTGTGCTGGTGTTCCGCCGATATAGAATTGATATTTCAGTTCTTTCATGCCGTATTCCTCCTGCCTTTTATGTTCTTGTTTGCCTTGGCAAAGTCCTATGAATGTTTGCCTCAGGGATAAGTTCACTATACAAAAGAATCACTGACAGCTGCGGTCAGTGATCCGGAAAAAGATATTATTCTTTATAATAATCCGCAAGGTCCGCAGTGATGGCGGCCAGCTTCTGCCTCAAAGCTGCGGGTTCGAGAATCTTAAGCGCTTTGCCGTAAGGCAGCAGGAAATAGGGGGCGTAGCTGTATAACGAGGCTTCATCCAGCAGGAAGCTGGCTTGTTCCGGGGTTCGTTCCGTAAGCGTATGGCCGAACAGCCAATGGCTGCACAGATCATTCAGGACGGCTTCCGCAGACTGGATGATGACAGCCACCAGTGCGGAATCTTTATCCTGGCCGGGAAGCAGGCCGCGCAGCAGAAACTCGCGTGCGGAGAATCCGGCAGGGCGCACAAAGCCTTCCCCGGTCCGCCGCAGTCCCCCAATCCGGTCTACCCGGAAGCTGCGGATTTCCTGGCGGTGATGGCAATAGCCGGCCATATACCACTGGCCTTTCCACAGCACCAGCCCGTAAGGATCTATAGACCGGGCAGAAACATCCGCTCCGTTTCCCTTGCGGTAGTCCATCTGCAGCGTAAAGCTGCCTGCGATGCAGGCCTCCAACTCCTCCAGCAGCGGCTGCAGCGCAGCGCCAGGTGCATGGAGCATCTCCATGCCGGCTTCGTGGCGCTCCATTTGCGACAGCTGCGCCGCATTGCTGTAGCGTTTGAGCTTGGCAATCGCTCCGTCCAGGGCTGCGACATAAGGGTATCCGCTGCCCCGGGCAAAGGCGGAGGCCTGTACGAGCGCCCTCTGTTCCACGGTGTCAAAGAACAAGGGCGCTGCACGAAAATGCTCAGGCAGGCTGTACCCGCCTCCCGGCCCGGCGTCGGCAATTACGGGAACGCCGCTGGCACAGAGCGCATCAATATAACGGTAGACGGAGCGGATGCTGAGCTCCAGCTCCTCCGCGAGTTCGGCAGCGGTTCTTCTCCGTTGCTGCAGCATCCACAGGATGGACAGCATATGATCGGCTTTGGACATCAGGCAAGACCTCCGGGACGCCTGTAGTTCTGCTTTCTGGTTGCAATCAAGCAGCGGCGTTTTATTCTAAATCAATAGGACACAGCATTCATTGTAGCCTAACGTCTCCGGGTTACACCATCATCTTCTTCAGACTATGAATATAGCGGGATCTGACAATGATGAAATACACGGTTTGCACAACCAGGAAAGCTGCCGATGTGATCAGCACAGGAACGGTAACATTCGTGATATCCATCACTTTCAGCACGGGACGGACAACTACAAGAGTCTGCACGGCTGCAATAAGAATAGGGATATAGAACAGCAGTGCAATCTGTCTGGTGGCGGAAGCCGACATCTCTCTGGTGCTGAGTCCAATCTTGGAGAGTGCATGGTACATCCGCATATCTGCGTTCAGCTCCGTATGCAGCTTGAAATAGAGAAAGCTGGCTGAAGAGAGCGAGAAGATCAGGGCGATAAAGATGCCGATAAAGCTGACCATTGAGGTTCCCTGCTTGGTATTCATATAGCTATCAGCCCGTGCACTTATTAAAGTGTGCCAGTTGTCAGTCGCATGATTCCTGTCCCTGCTCCATTGCACCAGCTCACTGGAGATGACAGTCTCCGGCTCCCCGGTCTTAGGAAGCAGTGCATCCCACGCCGGGATTTTATAAAAGTAATTTATTTCACGATCATTGGCTCTAGCCGTACCGGCAGCTTTTGCATACAGACTTTCGCTGACAATCATCACGGGCTGGTTGTATTGGCCAAAAGGCATGACCGGGGGATTGATTAGATGATTCAGGACGAGTTCCACATTTACTTGATCTGCCAGCAGAAACTTCTCTCCGGCGTTATACTCGGAAATGGCATTCTGGGGGTTAAGCAGCAGCACAACTTCTCTGTCAGACAAAGGAGGGATTCCGGTGACATCCATTTGCCCCGCCAGTTGATTGAAGACGGACACTGGAAGCAATTGAACGTTGTCAAACTGGTCCACATCATTCAGGCCCCGGATACTGCCACGGATGAATTCCACTTTGTTCTCAGTGTACTGCAATCCGGCGTTTTCCAGGGCATCATGAATGGTGGTCAGTCCGGGTTCGGGATCGTGTCCATTGTCAACGGAATAGTCGATAGCGAACGGACTGTTCAAATACGTCGTATTGTTCGAAGAACTGATGGATAGAAGAAGACTTGCAGCCATGCAGGCCAATGAAGTCACAACCGTTACCAGAAACAGCATCCGCGCATTGTCTTTAACCTTGTAGCTCATTTCGTTGATCCAGAGCAGATTGGTTCCGCGCCATAGCCGTTTGCGGCTCAGCTTCAGCAGGCGGATGCCCAGCACCGACAACTGGGAGTAGAAGAAATAAGTGCCGGCGATGCCTGTGACGGCAGCGATCAGCAGCGTGTTTGGAGACAGCTCCTGCCCGATGGAAATAGCTCCTGTTGTCAGCAGTGCAAGTCCGAGAAGCGAGAGCAGCCAGGATACTTTGGGCTCCTTCTTCGGTTTCACGCTTCCCTTGAGCAGCTCAAGCACCTGGTTCTTGCGGATGAACAGCAGGGTGAAGATTGAATTTATCAGGAATAGCGCCAGAAAGGAAACGGAAGTGATAACAAGTGCCTTTACCGGCCAATAAAACGGCATATCTGTGACCCCTATAATATTCGTGCTGAGCAGCAGGAACAGCTTGGACAGCAGCATCCCCGCGGCCATGCCGCTCAAGATCGACAGCAGGCCGATGATCATATTTTCCAGCAGAATCAGTCTGTTGATCTGCCCGGGACGGGCGCCCAGAATCATCAGGATGCCGAATTCAAGATTCCGCAGCTTGAGGAAAGCACTGATGGAGTACAGGACAAAGAAAAAGGCGAAGATGAAGACAATATAAGAAGCAATTTTCATCCCGGTAGCCGAATTTTTCCCAAGCTCAATAGAGGACACGTCGGGATGATAGATGAACACCGAATAGGAAAAGAAGATCATGACCATAAAGGCGCTGCTGAGGAAAAAGGCCATATATGCCCGGGCGTTGCGCCGCACATTGTTAAACGCGAATTGAGGAAAGCCCATGACTATTCCCTCCCCAGAATGAAAGTGTATCGATGATCTTCTGGAAGAAGGCCTGGCGGTTGTCGCCGCGGTGGATTTCCGCAGCCAGCTTGCCGTCCTTGATGAAGACGATGCGGTTGCAATAGCTTGCTGCCAGCGGATCATGCGTAACCAGCATCAGCGTCGTGCCTTCCTTGCGGTTGATGTCCTCCAGCGACTCCATTACGATCCGGGAGGAGTTCGAATCGAGCGCTCCCGTCGGCTCATCGGCGAGCAGAATGGCAGGCGAAGTTATAATTGCCCGGGCAATGGCCGTCCGCTGGCGTTGTCCGCCGGAAATTTCATAGGTCCGCTTATTCAGGATGTCCGTGATATTCAGTCGCCCGGCCACCCGCTGCAGCAGCGCGTCCATCTCGGACAGCTTGCGGTTGTCCAGAGTCAAGGGAAGAACGATATTCTCCCCTACGGTCAATGTCTCCAGCAGGTTGAAATCCTGGAACACAAAGCCAAGCTTCCTACGGCGGAACAGGGCCAGCTCTTTTTTGTTCATCTGATAGGGATTGCTGCCGCCGATCTTCACTTCACCGGAGGAGGGTTGGTCAATGGTTGAGACCATGTTGAGCAGGGTGGTTTTGCCGCTGCCCGAAGGGCCCATAATTCCCACAAATTCACCTTGTTCAATACTGAGATGAATATCGGTAAGAGCCTGCGTAAGCACCTTTCCCGGGTATACTTTATTCATTGCCGTGACTTCGAGTACATTCATGGAATTCATTCCTTTCTAACCGAAACGTGAGTGTCACCCGCTGTTGCCCCTTGGGTGCTTAGCTTCTGATTTCGAGTGTACAGGATGAGCTTCCGGCATGCTATGGTTTTACCTTAACGTTACCTTACAGCGCGGTTAAGGTTATGTTCGCCAGATCAGGAGGATGTTCGTTTGAACCATCCCCGCAGCAGAATGGATATTGAGAGCAGTAACGGGAAACCGATTTGGAACAGCGGGTCAATCTTGAGGCTTGGCCCCAGGCCGAAGGCAATATGCTGAGTATAATCCCTCGCCAGAAAGGAAGTGCCATAGATTGCTGCTCCTACGGGAAACACCCACCATTTGGCCGGTTTGCGGCTCAGTTCACTGATGCCTTTAACCGCGCAAAAGTAGAAGAGCATCATCTTGATCAGCAGCCCGATAAAGAGCTGGATCGTTACCAGAATATCGAGCCGTTCCACAAATTTGAGGTTTGATAAGGTGCGGACTGTCTTCAAAAAAGGCAGCTGGCTGATCCCTGCAATCGTCGGGCCGAGGACAGCCACATTCAGCGCGTTCATGAAGATGAGAAAGATGCTGATGGCAATATAGGCAGTCACTGTGTTTTTTACCGGCACACCGGGTTTTTCCCATAGGGACCACAACATCAGGAATACAATCATTTGGCCGAAGGGAAAGGAGACAAGATCCGGAAGCGCAGCTTCAAAAATCGGCATGAATCCACCCTCGTTGACTGGACTCAGCCGGTAGAAATCGATGGAGCCCATAATGCCAAGCAGCAGCACAAGCAGGAAATAAAAGAAGAGAACCAGAGGAAGCAGCACCTCGGGCAGCCGGAAGACAACCTCTGCACCCTTCCAAATCGCATATAGTGCAATCAATACAAAAATGA
The DNA here is from genome assembly GCF_051594305.1 of Paenibacillus sp. IHBB 3054. Lineage (NCBI taxonomy): Bacteria > Bacillati > Bacillota > Bacilli > Caryophanales > Paenibacillaceae > Paenibacillus > Paenibacillus sp. IHBB 3054. Next base: position 176,233 of record NZ_JBOFBG010000009.1, read on the forward strand.
GCATCGTGAGGGATATCGGAGATCGCGGCAGCAAAGTTAAAGCGGTCAGCTCGCCAAGATCGCGGACATTGCGCATCGACTGGTACGCGAAGTAGAAGCAGTAGATCAAGCCGATCACGGAGCCTGCAACACCTCCGAAATGAAATCTAAGCATGCCGATGAGGTCCAGCTTGGGCGAGCGTTGCTGGATCCACAGCAGGAGCAGAAGGAGAATGAACCCTCCCAGTGAGCCGGTGCACATCGCTAGCCACGAATCTTGCTTGACCTTGCCGCCCAGCAGAAAGAGCGGCGTGCTGCCAATCTCGAACAGCATAATCATAAACGCAATTTGCAGGGCAGATACCTGTTCCTTTTTTTGCATAACTCTGAAGTCAGCCTCCTAACCACTTGATAATGAACCTGCCGGCGGGTTGAAAGTAAATATAAGGTAGCCATATTGAAATGCGGCGTTTCTGTAATCCCGCAAATGTTCTCATAGGCACACCAGACCAGAATGCAGCCAAACCACAGCCGGTGCAGCTTGCTTCCTTCTCCGCGCAGCCGGGTGCAGCCCCATACGAAAGCTAGGGTATAAAGCAAAAGAGTGATCGCTATTTTCATAGAGCAGCTCCTTTACTTCTGCTGGACGGATTTAAAGGATTTGTTGCTGAGTCCGCTCCGTTCAATTTGGATCGAAACATGCGGTTTGATCTCAATATTCTGGAACATGCGGTCCCAGCTTTTGTCCTTCTCAATCTGCTTCCAGCGCTTGCGGTCACTGCGGTGAATCCTTACCGCAAAGCCCGTGACGTCCGCCCCCAGCGTCTTGACCTCACTCCATGAATTGCCCACGAGTTCAAGGATACACTGTTCAATGGCTTGCTCCATCCCCGTTAATGAAGTTTGGTCATTCAAATCCATGACGCTTCCAAGCTCCTGCAATACGCCGCTTCCTTTGATGTTCACATCCATGATGTAGTGATCTTTATCCCAGACGGGATGAACGGAAGTGGTCGAATTCTGGAGGATGAACGAAGCGTCCGGGTTGTCGCTGATTTCGGGCCGGGAGGCGAAGGCGATGTTGGCAGTATCAATTTTGTTTGTCAGAAAGGACAAGCCAAAGGCTTGCTTCTGCGTTAACCATCCTACCAGTTTGTCACCTTTTAAGACACCGAGCCTTCCCAGTGCCAGCCGTGAAGGCAGGTCGGTCCGTCCGGTCTCGCTGGTCTCATCCATGATCTGGCCGCCGGTAAGGAGGATTTCCGGCAGCACGGCACTTCCGGATTCGGAGGACAGGGCCATGGCCAGTTCAAACAGCCGGACGCCGGGATAAAAGGAGAGGAGCTTCGATTCCTGCTCAATCATGAGCTGGATACCGGCTCCCTGATTCTTGGTTAGCTGCATCAGCTGGTTCAGAATATCTCCGGCTTCGTCTTTGGATAGAAATACATATACAGTTTCCCGGGCGTCCTGCTTGCGCAGGAACATGTCGATCAGTTGATTGATGCCGTGTTTGGCCAGAGATTCTCCAATTATGGTGATGCGCGAATGAGAAAAAAACATCTCACGCGTACTGGTCAGATTGGTTCTTTCAATCGCGTCCATAATCGTTTGTCCTTTTACCGAGAAGGTGACGAACGGTGGAGAGCTGGTGCTCCCGCCTCCACTGCCTCCCATGCTGCTGGCACCGGATGAAGGGTTGATGACCTGGTATGTGGCTTTCCACTCGTTATTCTTCCAGTCATATGCCGAACCGGAGGTAATGCCCAGCTCACTCAGTTCCCGGTCATCCCAGCATCCGGTCAGCAAAGTCGACAGGAGGGGGAGGCAGAGTCCAATGCAGAGCGTTTTTTTCGCGGCATAAGCCAGAGGCCTCGCGGGAGTTGCGGAATAGGATTCGGTGTTCTGCTGCTTCATGTTTCCCACCCCTTTGGTTTGGATTTCGGTTTCCGGAGCCGGTGGAGCAGGACCGCAGCTAGCGGAACGAGTACATTGAACAGGAAGAAGACCGGGAACCGTCCTTCCTTGTTGTAGAGATTCACTTGGTCTGCACTCTGCCAGGTAAAGAGACACTTTAAAGCGATTATCAGACCCAAAGCTCCGATAAAAGGCCGATTGCTGTTTACACGAAAGGTCTGTTTGAAGCATTCGACAGTCGCAAACAGAAAGATCGAGAATTTCAGATAGATGGACAGGACCCAATAGGAGATGAACAGAATGTCCAGCTTTTCGATAAATCTGCCGATATGAACGACCCCGGCGGTGGAAAAACCCGGATATGTGCTGAGCTTGATGAATTCGGACCCGAACACCATCAGTGTCGTTACGAGCGAAAACATCATCAGCACAGAAACGAAGAGAAGTCCTGCCCAGCCGGCGATGCGCTTTTTGCGGATTCTGTAAGTAAGGAGCCAGAAACAGCAGCACCGCCAGTTCGGACATCCAGGTAGCCGGTGTTATGCCGGCCAGTGTCAAGGAGGCCAGAGAGTGATCAAAGACCGGCAGCAGCTGATGCACATCCATTTCCCGGTACAGCCCGAACAGATAGAGCGGCACGAAGAAAAAGTACAGCAGCAGCACGAGGGTGTTCACTCTGGCGATGGACTCAAGGCCCTGCCTGACCATATAGATCGTAATTAACAGAATTAGGATGGTCATTACGGTGAACGGGGTGTCGATAAGCACATTGTCTTTGATGAAATTGACGAATTCGCGCAAAATGGTTGCTGATGTATCCAGGTAGAACTGGAGCATCAATAGGCCCAGAATCGTAGCTGCAACAGGAGAACTCTTCTCGCCAATCCAGGTCAGAAACGGTGCGCCATTGCTGTAGCGGATGACTGTCCCGACAATCGTGGCAAAGACGAGCCCGGCCAGAGTCGATAATAAAATCGCCAGCGGCGCGTCCTGCTCTGCATAGTTGCCAATAATGACGGGAAGCACGACGGTGGCTGTCGGCAAGATGGTGTTGACGATCAGCATGGCAGCCTGGGTGGTACCGATTTTACCGTTCAAGCGGGATCCTCCCCCTGCGGCTGCCTGGTTTGCTGATTGTTCTGCGCCTCTTCTTGCGGCTGCGGCTTTTGATCCGGGCCTTGTCTGCGCGTTTCTTTGCCCAGATTGGTCTTTGGCCGCATGGTCATGCTCCAGAGCGGAGTGCGGATAAAGATATCCTTCAAATATCTCGGAGTCATTGGAGCTACCGGGGACAGGTACGGCACACCAAAGGAACGCAGTCCGGCCAAATGAATCAGCAGCACCATCAAAAAGGACATGATGCCGAACAGGCCAAGGGTAGCGGCGATCAGCATCATGACAAACCGGATCAAGCGGATCGAATTGGCGATGGCCAGGGACGGGATGACAAAGTTAGAGATGGCGGTGAACGACACCACGATAACCATGGCTGCGGAGACGAGTCCGGCTTGAACGGCGGCCTGTCCCAGCACGAGTGCCCCAACGATGGAAATCGCCGGCCCGATGGTGCGCGGCATACGGACCCCGGCCTCGCGCAGCACATCGAAAGTCACTTCCATCAGCAGCGCTTCCGCCAGTGCCGGAAACGGTACACCTTCACGCTGGGCGGCCAGGCTGATCAGCAGGGTTGTCGGAAGCATTTCCTGGTGAAAGGTAGTCACGGCGATATATAAGGCCGGCAGCAGCATGGAGACAAAAAAAGCACTATACCGGATCAGCCGCAGGAAGGAAGAAATATCATAACGCTGATAATAATCTTCACTTGACTGAAAAAAATTAAAGAAAGTGGAGGGAGCAAGCAGTGCAAAGGGAGTCCCGTCAATCATAATTCCGACCTGGCCCTCCAGAATGCCTCCGGCAAGCGCATCCGGACGTTCCGTGTTCTGGATGGTCGGAAAGGGAGTCAGTCCGCCATCCTGAATAAATTCCTCGATGTAATTGCTCTCCAGAATGCTGTCGGTTTCAATGGCGTTTAAGCGCCGGCGGATTTCCGCCAGCACCTGTTCGCTGGCGATACCCTCCAGGTAGACAAGCGCCACGCCGGTCTGAGTGCGCTGACCGATCTTATACTCTTCTATTCTAAGATCGGAGGTTTTGAGTCTGCGCCGCAGCATGGAGGTGCCTGTCCGCAGGCTCTCCGTGAAGCCTTCTTTGGGTCCGCGGATGACACCTTGGGAGGTTGGTTCGTTGATGCTTCTTTTCTCCCAGCCGGAGGTATCGGCAGCCAGTGCCACCTGAAGTCCTTCAAACAGAATGAGGGTATAGCCGTCGAAGAGCATGGGGAGCAGACTTTCCAGCGTTTTGCCTTCTTTGACGCCCCCGACTGGCAGCATCTGATCTTTAATCAGGCTGAAGGCGTCCTTAGCGGTAATGGCGCCGCTCTTGGGGGCAACCATTTCCATCAGCGGCTGCAGCACCGTCTGGTTGACGGCATCCGCGTTAACGAGCCCGTCGATATATATAAAAGCAAGAGAGAGGGAGCTTAAAGATTCATTGGTGAATCTGCGGAAAACAACGTCGGAGCTTTGACCGATCCGCTTAGTAATCTCCTGCAAGGTAATATCAAGTGAGGGGTGAAGAGGCAGCCGTGCAGGAACGGAAGTCGGGGCGGGATCTGTTCCTTTTTTGCGGCCTTGCTGCAGATGGGTTGGCATCGATACTCCTCCTCGTTGCTGGATTCTGGATGATTTGCTGTATTATCCCCTGGGGGCGGATTCCTTATTCTGACTGCATTATGAGATTAGCAGGCATGAAGAAGAGAGCACTCTACCGGCCACTTGGTCATGGCGGGCCGAATGCTCTCGGTTGTGAAGCTTGTGGCAGCTCCAGCCAGTCTTAGGAAGCTGAGTGGATGCTGAAGTTCAGCCGCGAAGAGGATCAACTGCTCCTCCGAAAGTAATGCGAACCGTAGTCCCCTCGCCGGGCCGGGATTGCAGTTCTACCGTATGCCCGAGCCTTGCGCAGATCTCACGGACCAGATAGAGGCCCATCCCGGTCGATTCATGATACTGGCGGCCGCGTTCTCCGGTGAAATAAGGGTTGAACACCCGTTTCAGGTCTTCGGGAGAGATGCCAATGCCCTGATCTTTAATCTGTAAGACGCTCCCGTTTCCCGTCTGCTCCGCGGAAATGGTTACTGTCTTGCCTGTCCCGGCAGTATAATTTACCGCGTTGACGAGAATCTGGGCCAGCATGAATCTCAGCCATTTGGCGTCGCTGTATACAGAGAGTCCATCGTCAACGGTAATGTCTACCCGGACTCCCCGCCGGATGAACAGCCTGCGGTTATCGGCGACGGTCTCGCTTACGGCTTTGCGAAGCAATAGAGGCTGTACATGGAAATCATCCTCAAAGCGTTCCAGCCTGGAGGTGTAAATAACCATCTCCAGTCCCTTGCGGAGCCGCTCCACCTCCTCTTGGATGCTGCTGGCAGCATCCTCCTCCAAATCCTGAAGGGTAAGCTGGATGACGGAAAGCGGCGTCTTCATCTGGTGTACCCAGCGGTTGATGAAATCGATATGCTGATCCATCCGCCGGGTATGGGAATGCAGCTGGTCCAGATAGTAGCGGTGGTTGTACTGCAGCATCTCCGTCACCGCTTCGGGCAGCGGCGCATCGTCAAGCGGGATAAGCTGTTCCCCCGGGGCTCCGCCGGGTCCGCTCAGGCGGGTGTATAGCTTATAGTGCTGAACATACCGGTAGCCCAGATATAAGATGAGAACTGCAAAGCTGAGGCCCATACCGTATAAAACAATCGAGAAGGGTCTGTATTCGCCCGTAACCCAGTACAGCACGGGGATGAGGATCATCTGGAGCAGATAGAAGAGCAGCAGCGGCCGGTGATCCTTAAGAAACAGCCTCATGGCGTTTCTCCGGAGAGGCTCAGCCGGTAGCCGGCGCCTCTTATCGTTTCTATGATATCGTCAAGACCAAGATCCTTGAGCTTCTTGCGTACACGGGTGATATAAACATTAAGTGTATTATCATCGATGAAATGCTGATCCTCCCACATCAGGTCCAGCAGCCGTTCACGGGAGACGACGCGCCCTTCTTTCAGCAAGAGCGCTTCCAGCAGGACGGTTTCCTTCTGCGTAAGCTCAGCGGACAGCCCGTTGTGCTGGATCACATAACGCTCCGGATACAGCGTCAGTCCTCCGGCTTGAAGCTTGCGCTCTTCCTGGCTGTGGGCGTAAGAGCCGTAAGCTCTACGCAGATGGCTGCGGATTTTGGCCAGCACGACCTCGTATTGGAATGGCTTGATAATGTAATCGTCGCCGCCGTTCTCCAGCGCCATCACCTGATCCATACCGCTGTCGCGGGCAGAAATAAAGAGGATGGGGCAGAGTGAGGATTTGCGAAGCTGGCGGCACCAATAGAACCCGTCATACCTGGGCAGATTGACGTCCAGCAGCACCAGGCTTGGGGTGCTCTCCTCAAAGGTTTCCAGCACTCTATTGAAGTCATCTACGATAACGGTATAAAAATCATATTTTGACAAATAACTGCTTAGCAGGTCTGCCAGCTTGGCGTCGTCCTCGACAATCAGAATTGTTTCCATGAATTCACTCCTTTGTCCAGTATTACAGTAACATGCTAAGGGAAATTTATGCAAAACAGGATTCAGACGCAAACAACCTCCCAGACTGCCGGAAAAAGATCCGGCTGCGGGAGGCTGCTTGAATGTTGCGGAAGGATGGATTAACGGGTTTTGATGACCAGCGCATTGCTGATCAGACGTCCCGGCGTTGTCAAATATTTGCCGTTGTAATACAATCCGCTGGAGGCGCCGCCATCCAGATTCATGGCTTGATAGGCACCTGCCTGCTTCATAATCTGCGCCAGCTGCGAAATGGTAGCCCCGCTGGTGGTCAGAAGAATCAGCTTGTGGTCGCGTGTCAGCCCCAGCGCACTGCGGGCTCCGCCGCCGGTGCGGATTTTGGGATCCCTGAAGCCTTCGGCGGTCACATCCACCGCTACCTTCCCGTTAACCAGCAGCCGGGGGCCGGCCTGAAGCGCACCTTCGATGGTCCCGCTCTGGAAGCGCGATGCGAATTCAGTGCCAGGAATCAGCTCTGCCAATAGATTGCGGTCATAAGCGAATACGGCCCGCCGTTCTCCAGCGCCGTTCTTGAGCATCTTTCCGCCGCTGATGATATAACCATAAGGGACTTTGTATGCCCCTTTAGTGTAGGCATCAAAGTAGGTCCCGTTGATCGCAACGAGAGCACCGTTGCGTTTGGCAATGCTGCCAAGTGACTCTGTCTTGCCGACCGTGTTGCCGGCAAGCACTACATCCAGCTTGACCGAGGGATGGAGCAGGGACGCGGTGACTGTCTGCACCGTAAAGGAGCGGCTGCCGACCTTAATGGTGCGTTTGCCGCTGACTACCGCCGGGGATTCCGCTTTAAGGAGTGCTCCGCTGAGTACGGGAAAGGTGGCGGAAGTTTCGTCCGCTGTCAGCGTGAGCGACGAGGCCTGCGGATTCCACTTCAGCTGAAGGCCCAGTGTTTGGCTGACCAGAGACAGCGGAACATATGTCGTGCCGCTGCCGCTGAAGACCGGCTCACTCAAGGCTACGGCCTTGCCGTTCACGGAAGCCTTCGCCGAGCCCGGAATCAGGTGGAGGGAAGCCTCACCCTTTGTAATTTCTATCGTTCCGCCAGGAGTGAGGATCGACCGGATGCCGGCAAAATCATTCAGGAAACGCAGCGGAATGAAAGCATGATTCTCCTTGTCCACATAAACTGCGAGCTTGGACGCAGGCGCCGCGGAGGCGCTTGATGATGCGGGAGGAAGAACGTAAAGCGGGAGAAGCAGGGTAAGAATGAGGGCGATGATTTTTTTCATGATGAACAGTATCTCCTTTTAAGTGGCGGCAGCATGATCTGCCATGCAGGATGAATTTGGAACATGCTCCAGAATGAAGCACCGGGTCTTATTATCATATAAGGGCAGTCTAACCGTCAATTACTTAGGCTTCAGTGCAGGCAGAATGGTGATCAACTGATGATCCTTATATCCGGTGGCGTATGCATCTTCCAGACTGTTCGTTTATAATCTATATAGATTGAATTTAAGATTTTCCCATTTTGGCGAGGTCGTAGCTACGGTGAATATTTGGACTTCCGGCCGCTGTTGTCCCCGGATTTCTTGATTTAACCGCCATATGCGGTGGAAATCCGGTGACAAAGGCGGTCGCTATCGCTCCTACAGTTCCAAAATTCCCCTCCCTCTACTTTTGCCCTTTTGTGTAGTTATTAAGTTCATTCTAAAGTAAGCTTACTTATTCTTCATAAAGGCGGGTAGCAACAATGACAAGAATCGGCTTGATTCGGCATGGCAGCACAGCTTGGAATAAAGAGGGACGGATACAGGGGCATACGAATAACCCTTTGGATGAGGAAGGACTTCAGCAGGCGGCGGCTATAGCAGAGCGTCTCAGCGGAGAACAGTGGGATTATATCTACTCAAGCGACCTGCTGAGAGCAAGACAGACGGCAGAGGTGATCGCAGCAAAGCTGGGTCTGCAGGTAGCGGGAGTGATTCCGGGAATTAGGGAGATGAACGGCGGACTGCTTGAGGGCACCACGGAGCAAGAGCGGGTGGAGCGCTGGGGGACAGAATGGAAGTCGCTGGACCTCGGGCTGGAGAGCAATGAGTCAGGCAAGCAACGGGGGAGCAAGGCGATTGAAGAGATTGCATTGAAGCATCCAGGCCACAACATCCTGATTGTCAGCCACGGCGCGATTCTGCGGAGCAGCCTGACCGGGCTGGTTCCCGGACTGGATGTCAGCGTGCTGTTGAAGAATACCTCTATCACCCGCATTGTTAAAGGGGACAACGGCTGGACCTGCGAGTTGTATAATTGTGTGAATCATATGGAGAGCTAGACCTTATCCAGACGGCGTCTTCCAAAACATTCCATGCAGGATCAGCCCGCGCCTGCCGATAATAAGCTTATCGCTTATTACTGTTAACCAGATTTATTTTCATGTAAAAGGGAGTGCGCATCATGATGGAAGAAGCCCGTAATTATATATTGGCTCTATTTTCGGTTCTCATCGCAGCGTTGACTGTGTACAGCCTTCTCCGGCTGACCCGGAATTTCACCTATAAAAATCAAAGAGCCCGTGCTGTGCGCACGAGCCTGATAATACTGATCGCCAGCGGCGGATTATACGGAATGCACTGGCTGGGCAAGCAGTCACAGTCCGGGTTGAAACAGGCTGACGGCAGCTTGTTTATCTCCATGGCACTTTATACATTGACTCTCTTAGCCCTGATGTATCTGTTCTCCAAGCTTCGCCAGATCCTGACCGAAAGAGAGCAATTGAAGGAACTGGCCTACAGGGATACCTTGACAGGCCTCTTGAACAAAAACGGGATGGATCACTTCTGGGACCACTGCAAACCGAACGAGCAGCTTGCGGTGCTGTTCCTTGACCTGGACCGTTTCAAGTCAATCAATGACAGACTTGGCCATCATGTGGGCGATTTGCTGCTCCAGGCCGTCGGCGGCAGTCTGAAACAGTTCACTTCCAAAGGCAAACGGCATATCTTCCGGAACGGCGGGGATGAATTCGTAATTGTCGCCAAGCGTTGCGGCCGTAAGGAAGCGGAGCAGCTTGCTATGCAGATTCTGGAGCAAACGACCCGCATTTACAGTCTGGAACGGCATGAACTGTTTGTTTCAGTCAGCATCGGCATTACGTTGAGCCATGGCAGGATCGACCCGATGACGCTGCTGAAGGAAGCCGATTCGGCAATGTACAGCGCCAAGCAGCTCGGAAAGGGCCGATATACCATACACAAGCAGGGAAACACGCTTCAATCTGTCAATTGGGCAGGCAGCTCCAAAGCCAATTAATTAAATTTGCTGCGTCCTTTCATCAGGAACAGGCAGAGCAGGGCTATTGCCATGCTCGCCGCTGCCGCATAGAACAGAATGGAGTAGTCGGTAAGATCAATCATCAGCCCAAGCAGCGGTGGGGAGGTGATGGCGGCCAGCGAGGAGACCAGATAATACATTCCGGTGCGTGTACCGATGCTTTCCTCCGTGCCTGTCGCTACTACATAAGGGTATGAATTGATATTAATGCAGGCCCAGAACATCCCGCCAACGAGCAGCAGAATCCGCAGCACAAGCAAATTCTCCGCAAACCCCACGAGGGCAAAAACTGCCATCAGTCCGCAGACTCCGGTGACAATCATCTTTTTCTTCCCGAACCGCCCGCCCAGCCAGCCGCTGGGAATCGCAAACACTACGAAGGCCAGCGAAAAGAACGTCAGCGAGAAGGAGGCTGCCTGTTCACTGAGGCCAAGGTGATGTTTGCCGTACAACGTGAACAGCGTCTCAACTCCTTGATAAGCTACGAACCAGAAGAAGATGGCTGCTAAGAGCCAGACTGTGGTCCGGTCGAGCTGTTTTTTTAAGGAGATGCGTGTAGGTTTGACCCGTGGAATGTTATCGCTACGTTGCAAATCCCCGGATAAACCTGTGAGTTCTTCGGTACCCAGTGCTGCTTCTTTGTTCACCCCATCCCGTTCCTCCTTGATGAACTGTGACACGATGAACAGGCAGAGCAGCGTGATGAGACCGGCAACAATGAACGGCAATGCTGGGCTGGCCTTATAGAGGAATGAGCCGACGCCAAATGCCAGAATCGACCCAACCCCTCCCATGAAGTTAATCAGGCCGTTCGCCTTGGTGCGCTGCTTATCCGGCGTAATATCCGGCATCAGCGCGACGGTCGGCGAACGGTACAGGCTCATGGCCAGGTTCATCAGCATCATAAAGAGCAGCAGCGTGAACAGTCCGGTGTGGAACGGAATCAGCATCGTCAGTACGGCAGCCAGCGGCATTCCGATCAGCAGATAAGGCATTCTGCGCCCATAACGGCTCACCGTACGGTCACTGCGGTTGCCAATCCATGGCTGCAGAAACAGGGCGAAATAGTTATCAATGGTCATCATGAAGCTGATCAAGGCTACACTGTGTACATATTTCTCCAGGAAAAAAGGTACAAACGCATTATACAAACTCCATGTAATGCTGATGCTGAAAAAACCGAAACCCAGCAGCCAGACTTTCTTCACCCCATCACTCTCCCTTAGCAGTAAGCAGTCTGTCCAGCACGTCCGGATAATCGGTAATGATTCCTGACACTCCGGCAGCGATTAATTCTTTCATGCGCTCCGGATCATTCACGGTCCAAGGATGATAGGCGATGCCATGCTCCGCCGCCTCGGAGACAAACTCCGGCAACACAGCGAAATGATAGGCATGCAGTGCATCCGCCTGCAGAGAGGCTGCGTAATCCCATGGGCGGTACAGGCCTTCTCCATATAAAATCCCGGTGCGAATCTCCGGTGCCAGCGATTTGCAGTGAGCCAGGGAGTAATGGTTGAAGCTCGACAATACGACGCGTTCACTCATGTTGAATTCCCGCACGGCGGCAATAACCTTTTCCTCCATCCCCGGGTACATAAAGACCCCGTTCTTAAGTTCAATATTTAGCACCGTATCGCTATCCTTGAGCAGATCCAGAAGATCTTCGAGGGTGGGAAGCAGCTCTCCCTTGAATTCTTCCCCGAACCAGGATCCCGCGTCCAGGTCAAGCAGTTCCTTAAGCGTGTGGTCTTTCACATTCCCGCTGCCGTTTGTCGTGCGGCCCAGCGTTTCGTCATGAATCAGAATCAGTGCGCCATCCTTTGTCATCTGTACATCGGTTTCAATCCCGGTCGCTCCAAGGGTAAGGCCCTTGCGGAATGCTGACATCGTATTCTCCGGACACACAGCGGATGCGCCGCGATGCGCAAAGTTAATTAGCGGATTCATTGTTTGCAGTCCCTCCAAGTTGTTTTTTAATAGAGCCCGACGAATCAGGCTACTCTTCTTATTCCACACCGGATAAAAAAAACCTGTCCAAAAATCCCCTCAGAATTCGAATTCCTAAAATTTTACCTAGCGATTACATATCCCTGGACCTGTATAATAGGATAGAATTCAATGTACTTGGAGAGGAAGAGATGTTTCTTGAAGTATTGTATAGAATGCGGAACTGAGCTGATCTTGAAAGAATGCGGCGGGGAGGGGCTGATCCCCTTTTGCGAGACATGCGGAATGTTTCGTTTTCCTGTTTTTAGCACGGCTATCAGTACCGCAGTGTTGAACAAAGAGATGGACAAGATTCTGCTAATCAAGCAGTATAACCGGCCGGACTACATCCTGCTCGCAGGTTACGTCAACAAAGGGGAGAATGCGGAAGCCACCCTTATCCGCGAGGTAAAGGAAGAGGTAGGGCTGGATATCGTGGCTTATGAATATATGCGCAGCCTTTATTTTGAGCCGTCCAATACACTGATGCTGAACTTTATAAGCATGGCTGATTCGGAAGACTTGAGCCGGATGAGTGCCGAAGTGGATCAAGCGATGTGGTTCACATTTGAAGAAGCGGCTAGGGAGATAAAAAAGAACAGTCTGGCAGAGACCTTTCTGCTGGCGATTATTGAGAAGCTGAATGCAGGCAAGGTGGATCTCCTTAAACCCACCGAAGCTTAAATGCGTGGCCCCGGCCCGTTCCTTGGGCCAATTGATTCTGACCACAGCCGTATTCATTGATGTGTTTCCATTCTCATCCTGACAAAGCAAAGGGTGTCCCGCGGCCAATTTACATGACAAGGAACACCCTTGTTCTTTTTATAGAGGGACGGTTTAATTCCCTTTTATCTTCTTGATATTGTCCTGCCACTTCCCAGTTTCAAACTTCAGGAGCTTATCATAACCGGCTTTTTGGGCATCCTGCTCGGCTTTGTCGAGCAGGGCAATCACTTCCTGTTCATCCTTGGCGAATAAGGCTTTAGCCCGCACCTTATCGGCGATATCGGCTACACGCTGCATGATCATGCCCTCTTCTGAATCTGGAAGGGGCTGTATATTGCCGAATTCCGTGGCATCAAAGGAGGTTTTCCAGGCGATTGTGGTTTGGGAGACCGTAGCCCAGTCGCGCTTATCCTCAGGCAGACTCATTTCATTTTCAGCCTTGGCTCCATCAATAAATGCCGTATTTCCTGCCCATTGAAACGTATCCCAGATGGCCATGAGCTTGGAACGCTCCTCGGCTTCATTTTTATATTTTTCTGTATAGATGGGTGCGCCTTTCTCATTGATGCCCTGCCAGTACATGCCTTCAGGCCCCCAGAAAATAATACGCTCCCCTTCCTCGCCCGTCAGCCAGTCCAGATAGGCAAATATACCTTCTGGATTCTCAGCCTGTGTTGTGATGACACTGACATTCCAGCCAAGAGAATCAAATTCGTTGACCCATACCTTCTTCGGATCTACGCCGGCTTTATGCAAAGGCCAGATCATCGTGTATCCGCCTTCAGGATCTTTGGCGCGCAGCATGCTGTTCGCTTCCGTGCCGATGACGGTGGTATCGAAATCCCCGTAGATCGCTATGCGGCCATTATTCACCTTTTCCTTGACCTGGTCACGGGTCTGCGTGATGGCATCCTGGGTAATCAGCTTTTCCCGGAACAATTTACTGGCGAACACCATGGTTTCGCGGTAGACCGGATCACTGAAGAGGGATTTCAACTCATTCCCCTGGGGGACCACACGCAGAGAGACCTGCCCGACATTCCGGTCTTCCGCCATCCCGGCGTAGAGAAAGTCAATCCCTTGACCCAGCATCCCGACCTCGAATGGAATAATGTCAGGATATTTCTCTTTCACCAGCTTCAGATAGGCATACAGATCATCAAAGGTTTCCAGCTTCGGCGATCCGAGTTCCTTGTAGATCTTATTATTTACAGCGTAGCCACCGTTGCCCATCGGATTTTTCGTGTACCAATTTGGGAATTGGTACAGTTTGCCGTCCTCGGAGCGGAGCATGTTGATTGTTTTTTCTCCTGCCCATTTTTTCAGATTAGGATATTTATCAAGGTAGGGGTCCAGCGCAACGAGCTTGCCTGCTTTTCTCAGCTTTTCTACTTCAGAACCGCGGTCTCCCCAGATGACATCCGGGAACTCGCCGGAGGCGATCATCGTGTTGAATTTCTGCAGAGCCGCACCGCCGGACTGGATCGACTGGACCGTTACTTTCTTGTTGTCCTGAATCCATTTAGTCGCCGGATCCTGGCCCCAAGGATTCATCGTATACCAGTCATAATTGCCGAAAAAGGAAAAGGTGAGCGGCGTTTCTCCGAAAACAAAAGGTTGGGATGAATCAGTCCCGGCAGTGTTGTTGCTTGGCTTTGCCCCGTCTTCACCGGTGTTTCCACCGCATGCGGCAAGCATGATACTCATACCCAGCATACATACCGGCAGCAGGAATGATTTTTTTGAAATATAAGAGTTTATATGCTTCACGCTATAAATTATCCTTCTATTTCTCGCTGAAACGGATACCGTCCTTTTGAGGACGGCGAAGCCGTTTCCACTTGTAATGGACATCTTCATACCCCCATGGGATTGTTTTTTATGAAAAAGCCGTGAGCTATGATTGCTACACCGATCTTATCCAAGTTCATTCTTTAATGGAACCGATCATGACGCCCTTGGTAAAATATTTCTGCAAAAATGGATAAACGAGCAAAATCGGTACCGTTGCTACCAGCATGGTGGACATGGTGAGCGATTTGGTTGTGACGCTTTGGAGCCGGGCCATGTGGCCTTGAGCGGCTGCATTGGTCTGCATCATCTGTTCAGACATAATGTTGGAGCTTAGAATTTGCTGAAGCAGCGTTTGAATCGGGAGCAGATGCCCGGAGGTGATGTAAATGCTGGCCGTAAACCAGTCATTCCAGTGCCATACTGCAGCAAATAGAGAGAGTGTGGCGATCACCGGACCTGAAATCGGGATGACAATTTTGAAAAAGATGCCGAAGTGGCCGCAGCCGTCGATTTTCGCCGATTCCTCCAATCCTTCCGGCAGTTCGAGAAAAAACGTGCGGAAAATGATCATGTTCCAGACGCTGATTATATTCGGAACAATCATGACCCAGAAATTATTCATCAGGCCCAGCTCACGGTTAATCAGAAAGGAGGGGATCAATCCTCCGCTGAAGTACATCGTGATGATGCACAGGATCATATACCCTTTCCGTCCCATGAGCTGTTTCTTGGACATGCCATAGGCAAAGATTGATGTACAGGCAATGGATAGAATTGTGCCAATCACCGTTCTCAGCACGGAAATAAGGAAGCCTGTCATTAGCCGCTTATCCTGAAACACTACAATGTAATTCTCCAGAGTAAATTGTCTGGGCCAAAAGGTGATCCCCCCTCGCGTCGTGTCCAAACCCACGTTGAATGAGATAACGATCGAATTCCAGAACGGATACAACATTACAAAAGCCATGAGAATGAGCATGGAGTAAATGAGACTGAGAAACAAATTGTCAGAAAAGCTGTTTTTCATGCCGTGATCACCTGCATTTCAATGTGTAGTTGCGATGCCGAAAACTACCACAGACTGTGTCCCAGTTTACGGGCTATCCGATTGGCAACTGTGAGCAAAAAGACGCTGATTATCGACTTGAATAAACCGACTGCGGCGGCGTAGGAGAAGAGCGAGTTGCGGATACCAACGCGGTAGACGTAAGTATCAATGACATCGGACACGTCCTGAAGTACAGGGTTTTTGGCCAGAAGCAGGATGTCCTCAAAGCCTGCGCTCAAGATATCGCCAACTGCGAGAATCATGAAGATCGTAACTACGCCGGAAATACCGGGCAGGGTAATGTACCAAATTTTCTTCAAGCGGTTTGCCCCGTCGATGGAGGCTGCTTCGTAAATTTCGGGATTGATGCCGGCAATGGCGGCCAGATATACGATGCCGGAGAAACCGATCTCCTTCCAGATTCCTGTTCCGATCAGGATGGCCCAGAAGTAGCCGGGAATGGACAGGAAATTGACAGGTTCGCTGATTAAATGCAGCTTTTGCAGCAGCATGTTCACGCTTCCGTTATCGGTTGCCAGCATGGAGGTCACAAATCCGGACACGATGACCCAGGACAGGAAGTGGGGCAGGTAGCTGATGGTCTGGATCATCCGTTTGAAGCGCGAGTGAATCACTTCGTTCAGGATAAGCGCCAGCAGTATAGGTGCCGGAAATCCGATGAGGAGTCTCAGGGCACTAATCACAATCGTGTTGCGCATGACGGTCCAGAATTCGGGTGCCTCGAAGAACATCTGGAAATACTTGAAGCCTACCCATGGGCTGTGCAGAAATCCTTGAAAAATATCGTAATCCTGAAAAGCCATCAGCACCCCGTACATCGGCAGATAAGAAAAGATCACGATAAGAATCATTGCCGGGATGACCATCAGTTGAAGATCCAGCTGCCTGGAGAATCTGAACCAGAAGGATTTGCGGCTGGCTTCCGGTCGTACGCCCGGAGGGACTCCCGGTGGTGAAGACGTGACGATGCTTTTTTTCATCTGAACACTTCCTTTGCAAATTTCTCTGCTGAAATTCATAGTATAGGAACCGTTCCGGCAAAAACACTGATAAGAACAACGATTTGTAGACTTCTGCAATGAGGATGAAGGTTTTGCAACACGGTAAAAATGAAATGTTATATGATGTGATCAATAGAAAGTGTTGAATTTGATCACACGGCCGGATTGGAGGTCAAACATGTATAACGTATTGCTGTCAGATGATGAAGTGCTGGATTTAAGAGGGATGCAGCACTTTATACCCTGGAAGGATCTGCAGATGAATGTGGCAGCGGTGGTGAGCAGCGGTTTCGCTGCGCTGGATTATATTCGTAATCATCATGTTGATATTCTGATCACCGATATCCGGATGCCGATTATGTCCGGTCTGGAGCTGTCCCGTGAAGCACTGCAGCTGCTCCCACAGCTGAAAATCATATTTGTAAGCGGTTACGAAGACTTCCATTATGCCAAGCAGGCGATGGAGCTAAATGTGCAGAGTTATGTCCTGAAGCCTGTAGAGGATGAAGAAATGATCGAGGTGCTGCAGAAGGTGAAGGCCCAGCTGGATCATGAGGCCCAGCAGTCCCGACTGGAATCAGATTACTATAAGACCTTGCCTGTACTTAAGAACAACAGGCTGCTTGGCCTGCTGGATGGTCAGCAAGACGGTGCAGAAACCATAGATGATTTGGTCCTTGTGCAATGCGGAATTAGCCCATCTGCTCCGCAGCGGGTTGCCGTGATTGAGATTGATGATGTGGCCTGGAAGCTGAATGCATACAGCGAGCTGGAAGCGAGGCAGATCGTCAATCAGCTGTATCAAACGGTACTGGATTATTGCACAGAGTGCCGGATCTGGTCGCTGTGCAGGCTTTCCAGCCGCGAATGTGCGCTTGTACTGCAGATGGAGGAACTGGCGGAATGTGAAGCGCTGCTCAGCGGTTTAATTGAACTTATTGGGGTCCGGTTTCCGGTCACCATCACAATAGGCCTGAGCAGCACAGCAGCTTCCACCGCTTCAATTCACACCTCTTATCAGCAGGCGAAGCAGGCGCTTGATTATAAAATGCTTGCAGGCAAAAGCCGTCTGATCCAATTTTCCGAGCTGGAGTCAGGCAGTGTGGAGGACGTGCAGAGTCTCGAAATGACGCTGGATGCCCTGTTTGCCGCAATGTCGAATTACAGGCTTGTCCAGCTGCACGATGAACTTGAGAATGTATTCACCTTGGTCCGCCGGATGAAGTCCAAATCTACCGTCTACAACTTTGCCATACAGATTATCTCCCGGCTGGATGCCTATCTGGCAGGACTGAACGAGAATCTATTCCAGATGCTGGGCATGCGAATGGAGAACCTGGACATTCTGTTCAAATTCGAAACGATGGATGATATCCAGTCATGGCTGCGACGGAGGGTATTTGAAATCTCTGAAACACTGCATGTAAAGAAGCAAAAGAAAAATAATAAGCTGCTTGAATCGGTCTGCGCCTATGTGGAGAAGCATCTGGACCAGAATATCGCACTCCGGGATGTGAGCAATCTGTTTAGCTTTTCCCCGAATCATCTCGGCGTGCTGTTCAAGCAGGGAACGGGCATTAATTTCAGCGATTATGTGGTGGAGAAGCGGTTGGAGAAAGCCTGCACTTTACTGCAGAATCCCCAATATAAAATTTTCGAGGTGGCCGGAAGGGTTGGCTATAAAAACCTGACTTATTTCAGCAGGCAGTTTAAAGACAAATATGGGATGACACCGGGGGATTACCGTAAGCAGTGCTGACAAAAGGAGAACAGTGGCCTATGAAGCAAAAGAAACGGTTTCTGTCATTCGGCTACAAGCTGATGATTTCTTATATTATACTGCTGATTGTCCCGGTTGCTTTTGTCGGTGCCTTTGCTTATAACACTGCGGTTGAATCCATCCGAACACAGACAAAGGCCAATATCCGGGGCACGCTTCAGCAGATTCAGGATAATATCCGTTATAAGGTGGAGGATACCAAGCGGCTGACGGACTCATTGTATTACGACCGCACTCTGGCGGATTCCTTAAGGCGCTTCGATGACGGATGGTACAGCTTTGAGACGCTGCAGAGCTATTTGATCCCGATGCTGCAAAATACGGTGCATTCCTCTAACCGCAACATTGCACTGTCCCTGTATATTCAGAATGAGACCATACCCGAGGTTTACTATTCTTACGAAGGGATGGACCCGCTGCGAAAGGGGAGGTTCTACCAGCTGTTTCACCAAAAGAGGATTCTGGGCAAGTTATGGTTTAGCAGTTTTCCCCAGGAAAAGTACGGGGTGACGATGCAGTGGCGCCAGATCGAAGATGACAAGCCCTACGGGAATATTTCCTTGCTCCGCAGATTGATGGACACGTATGAGCCCACTGCACCGAGTCCATTTGGTTTTGTCCGGATTACCGTCAAGATTGCCGATCTTCTCGAAAGCGTGAAAGATGATAAGTTCCGCAAGGGCAGCACAGTGTATATAGAAAATGAAAATCATGACATTATCCACCTTTCTTCAGGGGATAAAAATATGACACCCCAGCAAATTCCACTGCTGGAGAGCAAGGATTATCTGCAAATCAAGGCGCCGATCGAGGAGCTGAACTGGACGCTTGCGGTCAATATCCCCAATAAAGTTTTGGAGCAGGATATCCAGAAGGTCAAAAGCGTAACCATTCTCGTATGTCTGATCATGATCGGTTTCTTTTCCGCAGCAGGTATGCTGCTGTCCGGCTATTTTTCCCGGCGTGTCGTCAAGATTGTGTCTGTTCTCCGTTCCTTTCAGGAAGGGGATTTGCATAAAAGGCTTAGTTACCGGGGAAATGACGAATTTAATCAGATCTCCCTGGCACTAAATAATATGGGGGAGAATATGAACCGCCTGATTCAGGAAGTTTACCTCTCCAACCTGCACAAGAAGGAAGCAGAGCTGGAAATTCTTCAGGCACAGATCAATCCCCACTTTTTGTATAACTCGTTCTCATCCATAAATCGTCTGGCACAGTTTGGTGAGATCAGTAAAATCCGTTCGATGGTCAGCGGTCTTGCGAAATTCTACAGGCTGACGCTGAATGAGGGCAGGATGATGATTCCGGTCGAGAAGGAGCTGCAGCACGTACAGACCTATATTGACATCCAGAAAATCAAATATGAGGATCATCTCACCTTTAATTTCGATATCGACCAGAAGGTGCTGGGCTTTGATACTGTAAGGCTGATTTTGCAGCCCTTTGTGGAGAATATTCTTGAGCATGCTTTTTACGGGGAGACCATTCATATCCGCATTACGGCGGAGGCTGGTCAGCAGGGAATTGTGTTCAAGGTGATTGACGACGGCATCGGTATGACCAAGGAAACCATTCGGCAGATTTTCTCTCCAAGCGGGATCAAGATGGGGTATGGCATCCGCAACGTCGACCAGAGAATCAAGCTGCAATTTGGCGATTCATACGGTGTCTTGCTCTACAGCCGGCTTGGAATCGGAACAACTGTTCAAATCACTATCCCTTACTTTCATCATACAGAGCTCACCGGCAACGACGGGACACAGGGATAAGGCAGAAGCTTTCTGAGCTTTCAGTCTGTCTGGGAAAGGAGGAGGACACGGGAATTCGTAACATCTAATCTGCACTCCATCCAATTATAGAAAGGCGGAGAAAACAATGACTAAAGGTAAAAGAAAACGGACTTTGCTGATGGCCCTGCCCGCGCTGCTGATGAGCTTTATGCTGAGTGTTCCGGCCCAGACAACATCTGCCCAAACAGGACCCTTCGTATCCGAGATCATCGTGCGGACAGGCGCCAATTTCAAAAACCATAATGATGTTGTCAGCTTCGTGAACAATGCGGCAAAGAACAATATTTCCGTCATCAATTTGAGTGTGAAGCAGGATGAGGATGAGGAGGTTCCGTCCGGCTATGCATTTTATAAGAGCAAGATTGCGCCGGTCGCTTCGGGATATTCCAATTTTGATGCAGTCAAGGATGTTATTGCTGAGGCACATAAAAAGAATATTCAGGTGAGGGCATGGATTCCGCAGTTCCACGACCGTGCGGCCTTTGACAAGAATAGCGAGTGGCAGATGCGCGCGCTTGTGGACGGCAAGGTGAAACCTTTTACAGGCTCCAATGGCACTGAATATTTTGTGAATCCGCTCCATCCTGGTGTGCAAGCCTATGAGCGCTCTATCATCAAAGAAGTTGCGGCAAATTATGATGTTGATGGCATTGTCCTGGACTGGCTCCGTTTTGACGATTACAACATGGATATGGGGGATTACACGAGAACACAGTATAAAAATCAATACGGCTATGATCCTATTACCATTAACTTTGCTTCGGATAATGCGAAACGGGAGGAGTGGAATGAGTGGAGAACGACCAAGCTTGGGGAGTATGTGCGTGATGTGAAAAGCGATTTGGACGGGATTACGCCAGGACTCTTTTTCGGGGCTTATATTCTGCCGCCGGAGTTTGTGGAAGTCGGACAGGATGCCGCCAAATTTATGCCATACATGGATTTCGTTTCTCCGATGGCCTATTTCGACGATTGGGAATTTCCGCAAAGCTGGGTTTATGACAGCGAAGGTATACTAAGCCAGACCCGGCAAAAAATCGGCAATGCCGAAATCATCGCCGCGTTGGATACCGATTGGACCGATGCACAGTATAAAAACGTACAACAGGGAATCCGCTCCAACTTCCCCGACATTTCAAATCTGGCTTTTTTCATTTATGGCAAGTGGACGAATACAGATATGAAGAATATCAATAAGCGCGCAAACTGGTAGCTATATAAGTTGAACTTTAGCTTTACCCCGCCGGCATAGAACGCAACTGCGGTGAATGTTTGGACTTCCGGCCGCTGTTGTCGTAAGAATTTCTTGATTTAACCCGCTATTTGCGGTTGAAATCCGTAGAACGGCGAGGATATTGGCAGGTTGAGCAAGGGTGGGCTGGAAAGCAATACGATGATCGCACAGTAACTATGCTGAAACAATATCCCGGATCATCTCATGCACATGCTGTACTTCCATAAGGGCCTGGGAGTATTCCAGGTCCGATTTTTTGGCCGGTATCTGCCTTGGAAGAAAGGGAATCGACAGTACGGGCGTATCTTTGCTGCTGAGGTAGATTTTAAGCGTAAGCTCAATGATTTCCTCGGGGTCTCCGTTATCCTGTCTGTTTGCGGTTCCGTAGACTGCGGCAGCATCCAGCACTTTACCTGTGTCGGCCTTTGCGCCGCTGCTGGTAATCCGGCTGGTTTTGCTGACTTTTGTCAGGGTGAGGGCGTTCTCAACAATTTCAGAGCCTAGGATCACATCGAAGGTGTAAAGGGCAGCTGAGGCCGTTTCGTGGTTGTCAGGGGAATACATGACGATAGCGAGCTGCTTGCCTCCTTCATCCAGGGCAATGATATGAGATTTGTCTGGAGTGATGAACCGCTTGCTGAATTTAAGGTTGAAATCAGCCAGTGTGTGGATCAGCTTGTTCAAGTCAGACGAAGGATCGGACAGTTTATGCCGCAGCACCGCTGCCGCCAGCAGCAAGCCAACACCCAGTGCGGCGAACATGTACATCAGGACAATAAGCATTATACCGCCTCCTTAAAGTTTTGTGAGCTTAGACCTCATTGATTCCACTTCGGGCAAAACTCACTTCGAAAGCATAGACTTAAGTTTTGCGAGCTTAGCCTCATTGAATCCACTTCGGGCAAAACTTACTTCGAAAGCATGGACTTAAGTTTTGTGAGCTTAGACCCCATTGATTCCGCTTCGGGCAAAACTCACTACGAAAGCATAGACTTAAGTTTTGTGAGCTTATTAAGAATCTATGCCGGGGGTACGTGAACAAATACATAGACCTGCCGCGAGAGATCAACTATTCTTTTTCTATTCCGCAAAACGGGGATACATAAGAGAATATAGGAGGATTTCGGGCATGATAGTGGATACATTGGGGCATTTGCTGGAGAATGAGGCTGCTTACGGAGAGAAAATTCAGCGTGGACTGCAGTTCCTGCGGGATACGGACTTTGCAGGTCTGGCTGCAGGCCGCCATGATGTGAATGAAGAAATGTTCTATTTCATCAATGAATACGAGACCAAGGACGCCGGAGACTGCTTCTGGGAAGCCCACCGGATCAATCTTGATCTGCATTATATTCTTCAAGGCACAGAGCGCATCGGTTATTCCGCTATTGAGCAGCTCAAGGTTAGAGATGAATACAGCGCCGAGAAAGATGCGGTGTTCTTTACGGGCGAGCTGGAGTCGGCGGTAACCGCAGGTCCGGGAGCGCTTGTCGTCTGCTATCCGCAGGACGGGCATATGACAGGGATTGAAGCGGGGAAGAAGGAAGCGGTGCGGAAGGTTGTTTTGAAGATTAAACTCTGATTTGTTTTCGATTTAAATATAGTGTGAAAAAGAGCCCCGCGGGGCTCTTTTTTGCGCCTCTTGATGTGTCCTCTGCCGGGGGATAAGATAAAGTGGGGTTCAATGAAATTTTAAATGCAGCTAATTACCCGGACAAGGAGCCGCGCTAATGAATATTTATCTCGAACTTCCGGATGTGGATAAGCATTTCCCCTTCCGCAGCTTAGTCTGCGGAGGTGACGATCTCACTTATCCGCATTGGCATAAAGAAATTGAAATCATCTATGTCACCAAGGGAAGACTAAATCTGGGAATAAATGATACCCCGATCCGGATGGAACAGGGTGAAATACAGTTTATCAATGGCGGAGATGTGCATTATTTCCTCGCCTCGCCTGAAAGTGAACGGTTTGTGATCCAGTTTGATCTCGGACTGTTCCAGGAGGTTACTGCGCCCGGCGGCAATGAATATTCGCTTCGCGATCTGTTCACAGAGATGGAGCAATCCAGTTCAAGCTGGCCGGAAGCGGTAGCAACGAAGGTGATTGGCCTTCTGGAGAGCATTTACGAGGAGGACACGCAGCGGCGTGAAGGCTATGCCTATCTCATCAAGGCGAGATTGTTCGAGCTGCTGACGGTTATTATGCGGGAAGTGCCGAAGAATAGAAGCAACAGAGGGCCCAAGTTCTCGGAGGATACTCAGATTCAGTCTCGGGAAACGCTGGAACGGCTGGAGCGGATCTTCATCTATGTCGAGCAGCATTACCAGGAACCGATTACACTAAATGAGGTAGCCGGGCACATGGGCTTCAGTCCGTATTATTTTACCAAGCTGTTCAAGAAGAATACGGGCATGACCTTTGTCGCCTTCCTGAATGAATACCGGCTGAATAAAGCCAAGTGGATTCTGCTCAATCAGAACCTGCCCATGTCTGCCGTGGCGGAGGCGGCGGGGTTTGGCAGCGTGAAGACTTTTCATCATTTTTTCAAGGAAGCGACGGGAATATCGCCCCTGAAATACCATAAGACAATATTCAGGAATAACAGGGCAAGATTGCAGGAAGAAAGCCCTTCCGCGGATTTGTAAGATAGAGATATTACATCAACAAGTGGAGGTTAAGAGAGAATGACTTTAAAAGTTGGAATTATCGGCTGCGGCGGCATCGCGAACGGCAAACATATGCCTGCGCTCAAAAAAGTGGAAGGTGCGGTGATGGTTGCTTTCTGCGATATCGTTCCTGAACGTGCCGAGCAGGCCAAAGCGGATTACGGAGATGCTAACGCTGCGGTATACAGCGATTATAGAGAGCTGCTTAAGGATGCAAACATAGATGTGATTCACGTGTGTACGCCGAACATTTCCCATGCGGAGATTTCGATTGCGTCCATGGAGGCCGGCAAGCATGTAATGTGCGAGAAGCCAATGGCCAAGACGACTGCGGAAGCACAGGAGATGATTGATGCTGCGAAGCGTACCGGCAAGAAGCTGACGATCGGATATCAGAACCGGTTCAGAGCCGATTCAGCTTATCTGCATGCCGTATGTGAGAACAACGAGCTTGGAGAGATTTATTATGCCAAAGCGAAGGCCATCCGCCGCCGTGCGGTTCCGACCTGGGGCGTATTTCTCGATGAAGAAGCGCAAGGCGGCGGTCCGCTGATCGATATCGGCACCCATGCTCTTGATTTGACCCTGTGGATGATGGACAACTACAAGCCGAAGTATGTCGTGGGCAATGCCTACCACAAGCTGTCCGGCCGCAAAAATGCCGCAAACGCCTGGGGGCCGTGGGACCCGGAGAAATTCACCGTTGAAGACTCCGCCATCGGCTTCATTACGATGGAGAACGGCGCAACGATCGTGCTTGAAGCCAGCTGGGCGCTGAACACGCTGGATGTCGGCGAAGCCAAGACCGCGCTCTGCGGCACGGAAGGCGGAGCGGATATGGAGAAGGGGCTGCGCATTAACGGAGAGGCTTATGGCAAGACGTTCGAGAAGTATATCGGACTTGATGCGGCTGGCGTTGACTTCTACGACGGTGCCGGAGATGATCCTGCAGTGGTTGAAGCCGAGCAGTGGATCCGCAGCATTGTGAACGACACCGAGCCGGTGGTGAAACCGGAGCAGGCGCTGGTGGTTACCCGCATTCTGGAGGCGATCTACAAATCGTCAGAGACCGGAATGCCGGTGTTTTTTGACTAAAGAATTTTGAGTAATAATGAAAGATGCCCTGCCTCATGCCTCATGCATTAACAGGAAAACGGCCCGCTAATTGAGAGTCTGGTAGATCCAGATGACAAGTAAGGGGAATTGAACCCGCTAATTTTCAAGGATTTTTCAATTTCATCGAACGCGGCTGAATTAAAGGGCCAATTTCCCTTTAAGTGTCGAGAAATGACCATTCCCATGTATTTAGCGGGTGATTTTCCCGCTTTAAGAAACTTAGGACATTAAAGTCCCACATGTATTTTATGCTTATCGATTTTGCATTAACGGATAACTCAGCATATCCCTGAATTTAGCTCAAATAAGGAGTGTGTCCAAAGTGACCAGAGTAACCATATGGAATGAATACCGTCATGAATTGCAGGAGGAACGAATCCGCCGGGTGTACCCGCAGGGAATTCACGGACAACTGGCCGGATTCCTACAGGAAGCAGGCTTTGATACAGCAACAGCAACCCTGGACGAGCCGGAGCATGGATTGACGGAAGAGGTGCTGGAGAATACGGATGTGCTGGTCTGGTGGGGGCATGTTGCCCATCAGGAGGTCAGCGACGAGATTGTAAGCCGCGTGTACAACCGGGTTCTGAAGGGAATGGGGCTGATTGTGCTGCACTCCGGCCACATGTCCAAAATCTTCATGAAGCTGATGGGCACCAGCTGCGACCTGAAATGGCGCGAAGCAGAAGAGAAGGAACGTCTCTGGGTAATGGACCCGAGCCACCCGATTGCCGAAGGCATCGGCGAATACATCGACCTGGAGCAGGAAGAGATGTACGGGGCGCATTTTGATGTGCCGGCACCGGAGAGCCTCATTTTTGTAGGCTGGTTCGAGGGGGGTAATGTGTTCCCGAGCGGTTCGACTTACCGGCGCGGAAGCGGGAAGATTTTTTATTTCCAACCGGGCCATGAATCATATCCGACCTATTACAACAAGGAAATTCAAAAAGTGATTATCAATGGCGTCAATTGGTGTACACCAACCAAACGTGATTATCCGGTGTACGGCCATTCCGAAGCTTTGGAGCCAATCAGAGAAAAGGTGGGAATATAAATGAAGTTAGGTGTATTTGATCCGGTATTCGGAAGCTTAACACTCGAAGAGATGCTCGATAAAATTGCTGCCGCTGGCCTGAACGCCGTGGAAATCGGCTCGGGAGGCAATCCGGGCAATGCCCACTGTCCGACCGACGAGCTGCTAGCCAGCGAATCGGCCCGCGAGGCCTATCTCGAACAATTCACCAAACGCGGGATTATCATCAGCGCTTTCAGCTGCCACAATAACCCGATTTCACCGGATAAAGAAGAAGCCCGCCAAGGCGACGAAATTCTGCGCAAGTCGATCAAGCTGGCTTCGCTCATGGGCGTACCGGTTGTCAATACGTTCTCAGGTACTGCCGGGGACAGTGACGACGCCAAAGCACCTAACTGGCCGGTAACTCCTTGGCCTACCGTATACAGCGATATTTTGACCTGGCAGTGGGAACAGAAGCTGATTCCGTACTGGAAGGAAATCGGCAAGCTGGCCGAAGAGCATGGAGTCAAGATCGGTATCGAGCTGCATGGCGGCTTCCTGTGCCATACGCCATATACGATCCTCAAGCTGAGAGAAGCTACCTGCGATGCCATTGGTGCGAATCTCGATCCGAGCCACCTGTGGTGGCAGGGTATTGATCCGGTAGGGGCGATCAAGATTCTCGGCAAGGCAGGCGCGATCCATCATTTTCACGCCAAGGATACCTATCTTGACCAGGATAACATCAACATGTACGGCCTGACCGATATGCAGCCTTATGGGGATGTACAGACCCGGGCCTGGACCTTCCGCTCTGTAGGCTGCGGGCACAGCATCTCGGAATGGTCGGATATTATGAGTGCACTGCGCACTTACGGCTACGACTATGTGGTAAGCATTGAGCATGAAGATCCGCTGATGTCAGTGGATGAAGGATTCTACCGGGCTGTCACCAATCTGCAGTCCATTCTCATCCGCGACCAGCCACTGGATATGTGGTGGGCGTAAAGGGATTATAGCTCTGTCTATAGCAAAAGCCGGTGTTTCTGCGAATCGCAGAAACACCGGCTTTTTTGTGATCCCGCAGGAAAAACAGCAGTCAAAGAACCGGCCGGTTTATAAATTTTATAAATTCTTATAATATAATACCGTAGCATCCAGTTGCCCGTTGGCTGACCGGCAATAATTCGGGATTCGGCCTGCCTCGATGTATCCCCGTGATTGATAGAGCAGGTTGGAGGGATCGCCTTCCCGCGTATCCAGTACAAGCAGTGTTCTGTCTGCTGCTGCTGCGGCTTGTTCGGCGGTATCGAGCAGCAGTCCGGCGATGCCCTTGCGGCGGTGCTCCGGATGTACCATCAGTTTGGCAATTTCCGCGCGGTGCCGGGCATTGGCTTTGGCGGCTAAATGGAGCTGCACTGTACCCGCGATTTTGTCGCCCTCCATTGCTGTCCAGAGCAGCACATGCGGATCAGGGACGCTTTTCCAATAGGCTGAAGCCTCCTCAGCTGTGACCGGAGGGAGAAATCCGATCGAGGCGCCATCTTCCACTACTTCTGTCAACAGCCCGCTCAATTCAAGCTCTGTCTCCGGCAGTAATGTTTCCAATAGTACAACATTGATTTTAGGGGTCATCGGATTAGTTCCTTTCACCAATAAAATGTAACAGCTAAATAC